>NZ_JAPCJA010000084.1:0-10506 GCF_027707745.1 Aeromonas sp. QDB23 | reverse complement strand
CGGAATTGGTAGACGCGCTAGCTTCAGGTGTTAGTGTCCCACGGATGTGAGGGTTCGAGTCCCTCTCTTCGCACCATTCATTACGCAAAAGGCCCATCACGAAAGTGACGGGCCTTTTGTTTTTACCCCTTGTTATGGCTATGCTTTTGACGACTCCCCGCTCATCGTCATGCCAAGGAACGCATATGATACTGGATACCGACATTCACAACTTTTACGAACATCTGGTGCTCAAGGAGATTGAGAAGCAGGATCTGCAACAGAAGCTCACCGGCGACCAGATGGCCGATCTCTGCTGCCTGACCCTCAACCAGCTCCCTTCCCACTATATTCGCCACGATGTCGACATGATCTACTTCCTGACCGATGCCAAGCGCACCGAGATGGAGAAGCTGGTGGTCGAGTCGCTCAAGCTGGCACAGCAGAAGATCAAGCAGGCTCCCGTCAAAACCTCATAACCAGGGCTGCTGCCAGAGCAAGGTGGCGATACCGGTCAAGCCAGCGACTGGCAGCAAGATCAAGGCAGGCCGCAATCCGGGCTCCAGCATCACCCAGGCAGCCAGCAGAAAACCGGCACTCCAGGTGCCGTACTCTTTATCCTGACCCCATGCGAGTACGGCCATCGCCACCAGCAACATCATCCCCCGCAATATCCAGCGCATTGTTTTCTCCCCAACAAACAATTGATAATAATTATCATCTTCATCTATCAAGGATGCAAGTCGCGTCACAAGCAGGCTTCGTATGTGACCTATCATGTCAACAGGGCGCTCAAAAACGGGTTATGAGATCAACTAATTTGTGATTTTTTCAATCAAATGTGCATTTTTACCAATTTGATGGGGCTTTAACCCATCAGGTTTGTGGTAGATTGCGGCCTCTTTTTGGGTTGGCCCCTCGGGATACGTGTATCCACAGGACGAGAGGGACTGACTTTGGCGAGCAAGAGTTTAGGAAGTATCTATGCAAAACCAACAAAACCACATCCGACTACCGGGCATGGCGCAGGTGTTCATCTGTCTGGCCATTTTCCTGGCCCTGGCATTCTCGTTCACCAGCGTGCTCGATCTGCCGATCCAGCTGGCGCTGTTCATCGCCTGGTTCGTCATCATGGGGCTCGGCATCAAGCTCGGCCACGATTACAAATCCCTGGAGCAGGCGGCCGTTGACGGCGTCGCCAAGGGAATGGGGGCCATCCTGATCCTGGTCTCCGTCGGTGCCCTGGTCGGCACCTGGATTGCCGGCGGCATCGTCCCCAGCATCATCTACTTCGGCCTCAAGGTGATCCATCCGTCCATCTTCCTGCTGGCAACCCTGATCATCTGCTCCCTGACCTCGCTGGCTACCGGCACCTCCTGGGGCTCTGCCGCCACCGCCGGTATCGCCATGATGGGGATCGGCCACAGTCTCGGCGTGCCTGCGCCGCTGGTAGCCGGTGCCGTGCTCTCCGGCGTCTACTTCGGTGACAAGCTCTCCCCGCTCTCCGACTCTGTGGTGCTGGCCTCGACCATGTCCAACGTCGACGTGGTGGAGCATATCAAGGGGATGCTGCCCATCAGCCTGCTCTCCTATGTCATCACCGCCGTGCTGTTCACCGTGGTCGGCATGCAGTATTCGGGCAACGTCAGCCTGGAGCAGGTCAATCTGGTGATGGAGGCCCTCGACAACCAGTTCAACATCACCCCGCTGGCCATCGTGCCGGTGGTACTGGTGTTGGGCCTGTTGGCCAATCGCAAGCCCGCCTTCCCGGTGATCAGCTTCGGCGCCCTGCTGGGCCTGATCTGGGCCATCGCCTTCCAGGGCATGGATCCGGTCAAGGCAATGCACTCGGCTTATAGTCCGTTTGCCATCACCTCCGGCATCGACTTTATCGACAACATTCTCGGTCGCGGCGGCATGGAGTCTATGCTGGGCTCGGTCGCGGTCATCATCTTCGGCCTCGGGTTTGGCGGCCTGCTGGAGAAGGTCGGTATTCTGGAAGTGATCGCCAGCGCCTTCGAGAAGCGCATCAACAGCGTCGGCAGCCTGACCAGCCACACCATAGCCACCGCGTTTCTGGCCAACGTGTTTGGCTCGGCCATGTATGTGTCGCTGATCCTGACCCCCAAGATCATGGCCAAGAACTACGATCGGCTGGGACTGGCACGCAAGAACCTCTCTCGCAACGCCGAGTTTGGCGGCACCCTCACCTGCGGCATGGTGCCCTGGAGCGACAACGGCATCTTCATGGCCGGGGTACTGGGGGTCGCGACCCTCGACTACCTACCCTACATGTGGCTGAGCTTCACCTGCATCATTGTGACCATCACCCTCGCCTACATGGGCAAGGCAGTGAACCGGATCCCGCTGGTCGCGGCGGCAAGCTCCCGCTAAGCCATCCTGCAAACAACAAAGGCGCCATCAAGGCGCCTTTGTTGTTTTAGAGAAATGCTGTTTGATGGCGTTCACTGATCACCACAAACAAAAACAGCCCTCGTCGCCGAGAGCCGTTTCATCAGACCGATAACGCCGATCAGATGGAGAAGCTGGAGCCACAACCACAGGTCGTGGTGGCGTTGGGGTTGGTCACGGTGAAGCGTGAACCTTCCAGACCCTCGGTGTAATCCACACTGCCGCCTACCAGATATTGCAGGCTCATGGGATCGATCACCATGGTGACGCCGTTCTTCTCGACCACGGTATCCCCGTCGTTGATCTTCTCATCAAAGGTAAAGCCATACTGGAAACCGGAGCAGCCCCCACCCGTGATGTACACCCGCAGCTTCAGCTCGGGATTCTCTTCCTCGGTGATCAGGTTCTTCACCTTGTTGGCCGCCGCATCCGTCATCTGGATGGGCAGCGGGGCTTCTGCTACTGCACTCATTACTGACCTCACAACCATTAGATCCACAAACATGGAAACCGCGAAATTATCCAATACCCGACCATTCAGTTCAAGTATTCACCACGTTTAACCGGCAGCGGGAACCGGAGCAGGCGGCGCGGCGACCAGCGGCTTGATCACCTCGCCCCACTCAACCAGCAGCTCTTGTGCCGGTTGCCTGCCGTCCTTGTTGATGGTGACACGGATCCGATCCGGCACAAAGCCTTCCGGCAACTGCCAGTTCCCTTCCAGCAGTTGGAAATAACGCAGGGCATAGCGCCACTCGCTCACCTTCATCCCGAGATCTCGACCGGTTAGCGTCTTCGGCTTGTCAGCCAGACTCCCCTCGACCCGGATCTGCACCTGACCACGAAACAGCTCCCGCTTCTTGGCGGGCTGGGTCAGGGCGAGACGGTAGTGGTAACGACCAGGAATGCTGGTCTCCTGCAGGGTCAGGTTGTCGATAACCACCCCCACCTGTTCGCCGGTGGGTCGCATGATCCGCTCGAAAAAGGCCAGCTGGCGCTTGAGCTCCTGCACCTGCGCCTCCTGACTCTTCAGGGTGGTCTGCAACTGCTCGAAGGCCGCTTTCTGAGTCGCTAACCGGGTATCCTTCACCCCCAGCTCGGTCTTGAGCTGGCCGATGGCCTTGCCCTGACGATCCAGCGTCTCCTGTTGCACCACCAACAGACTGCTCTGGGCCAGCTCCTGACGGTTACCGACAAAGTAACCGATGAGCCCGCCAACGGCTAACACGACCAATAACTTCAATAGATTGGACATAGCCCCTCATCCCGTTATCACGCCATTTACGGCAGCGCCTCTCCCTTCACTATACCGCCCGGACCGGGGTCAAACGCGATAAAGGGAAAAATTAACTGGCCGTGGCGCTGCCATCACCCCGCTTTTGACGCGCGGCGAGCCGTAAAGTTCGCTCCAGGATCTGGGAATAGATGGGTCGGCCACCCAGCCACTGGGCAACCAGGGTCGCCCCGACCGTGGTGATCATCATCGGCAGGATCAGCTGATAGTTGTCGGTCATCTCGGTGACCAGCACGATACCGGTGATGGGGGCTCGCACGGTGGCAGCAAACAGCGCTCCCATCCCTGCGATGGCAAAGGCGCCAGGCTCGATGCCAAGCTCCGGAAATGCCGCATGAAACAGATGGCCGAACACCACGCCAAACAGGGTGCCGAGCGCCAAAGTCGGCGCAAACACCCCGCCCGGAGCGCCGGAGCAGAAGCAGATGAGGGTCGCGACCAGCCGCACCGAGAAGATGATGAACAGGGTCGCCATCGCATACTCATCCCCCATCAGATGAGGGATCAGCTCGGTGCCGCCGCCCGTCACCGAGGGGGCGAACAGCGACAACACACCAAAGGTCCCGGCGACCAGCATACCGATGGCCACGAAACGGTGGCGCCTGTTCTGATGCAGTGCCAGATAACCATCCTGACAGGCCAGTACCAGCTTGTTGAAAACAAAGCCGAGCACCCCGAAGGTGGCCCCCATAAAGAGGAACAGCCAGAGTGCCTTGAGGGCTGGCGCATCGTAGTGGGGCAAGGTGATCACCGCCCCCTGCCCTTTCATGTTCTGCAACATCAGGGTCGCCATGATGGCGGAGATCCCCACCGCCTTGATGGCCAGAAAGGAGTAGCGAAACTGCGGCCGCATCTCCTCCATCACAAACAGAATGCCCGCCAGCGGCGCATTGAAGGCAGCCGCCAGACCGCCTGCCGCACCGGCCGCCAGCAGAGCGTGGCCATGCTCCTTGGGCAGCCGGAAGATATCCGCCACCATCTTGCCGAGGTTGCCGCCGATCTGCACCGAGGGCCCCTCCCGCCCCAGCACCATGCCGGAGCTCAGGGTACAGATGCCGCCGAAGAATTTGACCGGCAATACCCGCCACCACCGTACCGGGCGCAGATCGTCCATCGCCCCCTCGATTTCGGGAATGCCGGAGCCCCCCGCTTCCGGGGCAAAGGTATGGGTGAGGAAGTAACCGACAAATCCCAACAAGGCGCTGAAGCCAAAGCCGAGCAGACCGAGCTGCCACCAGGGACGGTCGGCCAGCAAGGCGATGCGTTGTTCTGCCAGCCAGTGGACACCCGATTCGAACAGGCCGCACACCAGCCCGGCTAGGGTGCCGACCAGCGCTGCCAGCAGCAGCACCAACAAGGGCATCTTGTCTTGCCGGATAATGCGGGAAAGCGGCCCCCGCAAAGCGGTATCGGGTTCAGAGGAGAGAGCTTGTTGCGCCATCTTGTTACACCAACCTGGAAAAACCATATCGTCAGCTAGCTGAGATCAGGATCACCCGGCACGTTGCTCGGCTGCCCAGGGCTGGGGCTTTCTGCTATAGTCGGCCCGTTAAATTTTTGTCACGGGAGCAGACCGAGAGTCCGGGTGGCGAGAGCGCAAAGCATACTCCTCATGCCCCGGCCTGCCGAGTCTCAATCGGCTGCAATCCCTTGTGTGACGCCCAAAATCCCATTAAGGATGATCCATGTCAAAATCAGATCAGCTGTTTGAACAGGCCCGCCAGACCATTCCCGGTGGCGTCAACTCACCGGTCCGCGCCTTCAATGGGGTCGGCGGCACGCCCCGCTTCATCGATCATGCCGATGGCGCCTATCTCTATGATGTGGATGGTCAGGCCTACGTGGATTACATCGGCTCCTGGGGCCCCATGCTGCTCGGTCACAACCACCCTGCCATCAAGGCCGCCGTCATCAAGGCCGTTGAGAAGGGACTGAGCTACGGCGCGCCGACCGAGATCGAAGTGCTGATGGCCGAGAAAGTCCGCCAAATCGTCCCCTCCATGGAGCAGGTGCGGATGGTCAACTCCGGCACCGAAGCCACCATGAGCGCTATTCGTCTGGCCCGCGGCTACACCGGCCGCGACAAGATCGTCAAATTCGAGGGCTGCTACCACGGCCACGCCGACTCCCTGCTGGTCAAGGCCGGTTCCGGCGCCCTGACTCTGGGTCAACCCAACAGCCCGGGCGTACCGGCCGATTTCGCCAAGCACACCCTGACCTGCGTCTTCAACGACTTGGACTCTGTGCGCGAAGCCTTCGCCCAGTACGGCAGCGAGATCGCTTGTATCATCGTTGAACCGGTCGCAGGCAACATGAACTGCATCCCGCCGGTGCCCGGCTTCCTGGAAGGTCTGCGCGCCATCTGTGACGAGTTCGGCGCCCTGCTGATCCTGGACGAGGTGATGACCGGTTTTCGTGTCTCCCTGCGCGGTGCTCAGGGCTACTACAACATCGACCCGGATCTCACCACCCTTGGCAAGATCATCGGTGCCGGCATGCCGGTCGGCGCCTTCGGCGGCAAGAAGAAGGTGATGCAATACATTGCCCCGACCGGCCCCGTCTATCAGGCAGGTACCCTCTCCGGCAACCCGGTGGCCATGGCGGCCGGTCTGACCATGCTGGACTTGCTGCTGGAGCCGGGCCTCTATGAGCAACTGAGCGCCAAGACTGCACGGGTTGCAGAAGGGCTGAAAGCGGCCGCGGCCAAGCATGGCATTCCGCTCGCCATCAACTATGTGGGCGGCATGTTCGGCTTCTTCTTCACCGACGAACCAGAAATTACCCGCTACGAGCAGGTCACTCGCTGCGACATGGAACGCTTCAAGCGCTTCTACCACCTGATGCTGGAAGAGGGTGTCTATCTGGCACCGAGCGCCTACGAGGCGGGCTTCCTGTCGCTGGCTCACGGTGACAAGGAGATTGAACACACCCTGGCTGCTGCCGAGCGCAGCTTCGCCAAGCTGGCAGGCTAAATCGCCGCCGGTTGTCGCAAAGGGCCCGTCATGGGCCCTTTTCTATCGAAGTGCCTCCATCATCACGCAGGGCGGCAATACGCCCAGTTCTGGTGCATTCCCCCCTCGTCATCCGTCGCTTTGTCATCCTCTGGTGCAACTTGCCCCGCCATCCCTGTCATAAAGCAGGCCCACTATTTGCACATCCGCAACAGAGCCCACGTCACCGAGGTCCATATGGCAGAGATGAGTCCCATCGATGTGCTGCGGCGCTATCAGGAGTATCAGGAAGAGCTGACCCCGCTACTGCAGGGGCTGCTCAGCGCCCCCCTTGCCTCGCTCAAGCGGTATCCCTTTGTTGTCAGCATTGACCACTATCAGGGGCCTGTGTGCATCCAGCCTGCGACACCGGCGGCCCATAACCGGCTGCATCTTATCGTGCAGGGGCAAGGACGGGAGATCACCGTCTGTCTGAATCAGCTGATTGGCTGGTTGATGGGGGACAGGGATCGCCGCCGCGCCATGCCCTGGTTCAAGGCCGTCTATGTGGTCCTCAGCATGGCGCTGTTTCTCATCGTCGCGACGCTCATCTGGCACGGGCTGGAGCAGCTCTACCAGCTGTTGTGCGGCGAGCAGCAGAACCGGCTCGGCGCCTTTAGCGCCATCATCTTCCTGACGCTGGCACTGGCGGTATTCGATCTGGGCAAAACCATTCTGGAGGAGGAGGTGCTGCTGCATAAGGATATCTTCCGCCACAGCGCCATTCGTCGCACCATCACCCGCTTTATCGCCGCCATCCTGATCGCGGTCTCCATCGAGGGACTGTTGCTGCTATTCAAAGGGTCGCTCGGCCAGAGCGAGCTGCTCTGGCCTGCGATTGGGGTGATGGGGTGCGCGGTGGGATTGCTGCTGGCGCTCGGACTCTATGTCTTTCTCGGGGCCAAGGCCGAAGCGGCACTGGTGCAGGCTAGCCTGCGCTCTCCACCGCCAGTTGCACAGGGGCGCGACGCGCCGCCCGCCAGGAGGCGTACATGGTCCAGGAGGTATAGATGACGATAAAGGCAACCAGCCACTTCAGCATCTCCATATCCATGGATTTGACCAGCATGGCGGCCAGCACCACGCCGATGGGGCCGAAGATGGCCACCGCCAGCACGGCTTTGGCATCAAACGCCCCTTTGCGGATAAAGGTGCCCGCCGAGAAGACGCTGAGCACGGCGGTGGAGCCCATCATGATGGGAAACGCCGCCAGCGGATTCATCCCCAGCAGATAGACCAGCGTCATGCAGGGGGCAAACAGGCCGATGCCGACATTCATCAGCACCCCGAAGATGAAGTTGCCAAGCAGGGCGATCGCCAGCTTGTAGCCACTGAGCCCCATCGCATCCCCGCCAACGGGGAAAAGACCCAGCAGACCGGCAAAGATCAACCCGGCGACGACCAGCAGGGAGATTGCCATCACCAACCGGATGGTCTGCCGATCAAACGAGGCCACATGGCGAGCGCCCCAGGCTGCTCCAGCTGCGGCGGCAATCATCATGCTGATCAGCGTCAGTGGCTCGACCGCCACCGCCCCGATGAAGATCAGCGACTGGGTCACGGTCGGCAGCACGCACTGACCATTGAGGGTGCCCGGCAGTACCCGGTCATCGATCAACTTGAACTGCTTGTAGCAGGCGGTCTTTACCGCAAAGCTGCCCACTCCCAGGGTATCGAGGAAGTTGGCAACCCCACCGATCAACGCCACCGGCCAGAAGGGAGTGGATTCGAGCGTACCGTTGCATCTCTTCTGCCAGCAGGCCTGCACCAGCATAAAGACAAATGCCAAGCCACCGGCTATAAAAATAATCCGCAAAATATCAACTAACATATGGGTTTCTCCTGCACCGGGCGGCGATTCTAAGGCAGGGCGCAGAAAAAGTCTTGGCTGTAATTAAGCAAGCTTCGCAGCCAGCCAAGAGGAGTTGAAACTTTTCCAGATGGAAGTCGAACGACTCTGCTAATACTTGTTACTGAGGCCAACAGGCCGGGTCCTGAGCACGTTGTTATGGTCCTTTCGCGACGACCACCTGTGCCAAGGGACATAATGAAAAAGAGGGCCGGTAGTGATACCGACCCTCTTTCTGTATCTGGCTGAGGCGCAAGCCCCCGACCATGACAACCGCTTATTGAATGCTCTTGCCGGCGCGCACGTCCTTGATAAACCCCTTCAGGCTGGCCAGATCGCGGGGCGCACCGCGCAGGATCTGATCACCGATGATGAAGGCGGGGGTACCTGAGATACCGAGCGCTTCAGCCAGCGCTCGGTTGGTGCCGAGGTTCTGGTCAATGCTGCCATCCTTGATCTTGGCTTCCACCTTGCTCCAGTCAACACCGGCCGCCAGCGCCAGCTGCTTGACCTGAGCCTCATCAGCGAGCGGGCCCTGATGGGTATAGAGCTTTTCGTGGAACGCCTGATACTTGTCAGGTTGGCCCAGTTGAACCGCCAGCGCAGCACGGGCAGCGAAGTAGGAGGATTCGCTCAGAATGGGGAACTGCTTGTAGATGTAACGGATGTCTTTATCTTCCGACATCAACTGCTTGACCAGCGGATGGGCCCGTTTGCAGTAACCGCAGTTGTAATCGAAAAACTCCACAATGGTCAGCGATGCCTTCGAATTTCCCATCTCTGGATCCTGATTGGCATAAAGCTGCTTGGAGTGAGCCTTGATCAGCGACTTGTCACTCTCGGCCTGCTGACTCTCCTGCTTGGCACGCAGGGCATTGGACATCTCGACCAGGATCTCGGGATTCTTGACCAGATAGTCGCGAACGATTTGCTCGACATCGCTCTTGGTCAACTCGCTCGCATGTACCGGTGTCGCCAACAGGGTCACGCCAGCCAGCGCGCAAAACAGGGCATTTTTAATAGTCATAACGTTATCTTGCAGAGGATATGATAGAGGGCACTATAGTGGTTGAGTCTGTTTTCAAGTCAAGTTATCTGGCCAAAAAAGCGCTTGATGCGCCCTGATTGCCACTTTTTCATGTCATTTAGTGCAATTAACCAGCAATCGAACCGGGCAGGGATTTACAAGCCGGATCAGCATGGTAATATTCGCCGCACTGCTGCGGAGGGGTGGCAGAGCGGCTGAATGCACCGGTCTTGAAAACCGGCGATGGGCGACCATCCGTGGGTTCAAATCCCACCTCCTCCGCCATTCATAACGAGCCCATGCAACCATGTTGCGTGGGCTTTTTATTTGCCTGCGATTTGCCATTTCTCATAGATCTCAACAAATTAGCCTTCCCTTAATCTCCCCGCCCGCGGCTCAATAGCTGCCGCAAGATCACCTATCAACTTCGAAGCTCTGCGCTCCCTGCCTATTTTCTTATTACCCCAAACCACAACGACAACACGCAGCAACTACAGCGCCTGCGTGTTGGTACAGCCAACACATTCTCTGGCGCGACTAATAAAGTCATGGATAAGCAGAGGCCATGACTGAGGCTTAAAAAGAAAGCTTTCAGCTAACACAGGACGCAGATGCCCAGGAAAGATCGCAAACAAGAGATCATGGCGTACAGGCGAGCATCGAATGTGCGGGCATGACTACGCCAGAGCCGCCATACAGAGCGACAGCGGTTCAGTGAAGGAAGAGTACAAAGCAGAATATCAGACTATTTGTTGAACCAGAAAACAACGGCGAGTAACAATAAGAACAGAGGAAAGGAGATAAAGCAGGTCAATTATCAGTCTATTTGCTGATTTTCAGGCAATAAAAAACCCCGCTCATCGAGCGGGGTTTCTTGTATTGGGTGCCTGGCAGTGTCCTACTCTCGCATGGCGAATGCCACACTACCATCGGCGCTACCGCGTTTCACTTCTGA
>NZ_JAPCJA010000083.1:0-10707 GCF_027707745.1 Aeromonas sp. QDB23 | reverse complement strand
AGTGCCCACACAGATTGCTTGATTCAAATTGTTAAAGAGCGTCACGCTTGTCGCGTTGAGGAGGCGCATATTACGCTTCTCACTTCGAAAGTCAAGCGATTGTTTTCGCTTTTCTTTCGGCGCCCACTTCGCAAGGAAGCTGGCTCATCAGTCCGGCGTGTTCCGCCGTGCTGGTAGGGGCGCATTATAGGGAGCGAGGCCGCGATGACAAGGCTTTTTTCAGCAAAAAAGCTCGTTCGCTCAGATATCAAACAACGCTTTCCTTTTTTGCTCAAAACACCATCAAACCTGGTTATTGCCGTATTTAAATTGAACATTTCAAAAGCCACTTTATAATTGCCATCTCAAATGTTTAATTGGAATACCCTCATGCATCAAATCCTCGATAGCCATAAGGAAGAGCAAATCGTTCCGCTGTTCCGCTTGGGGTTCCGACCCTTCTTCCTGTTCGGGGCTCTGTTTGCTGCCGTCGCCATGTTGCTCTGGCTGGGGCAGCTCAACGGTTGGCTAACCTTGCCAGGGATTGCCAACCCGATCTGGTGGCATGGTCATGAGATGCTGTTTGGTTTCGGGGCTGCCATCGTCGCGGGTTTCTTGCTCACCGCGGTGCAGAACTGGACGGCCCATCCCGGTGTTCGGAGCTGGCCATTGGCGCTGGTGGTGGGGTTGTGGATGTTGCCAAGGACATTGTTACCCTGGCTGGGTGAGGAGAATACGCTCCTGATGGCGGCAGACCTGCTCTGGTTGCCGCTTTGCGCCTGGTTCCTTGCCAAGCCGATCTTGATAACCCGGCAATGGCGCAACCTCTTCTTTGTGCCCCTGTTGCTGATACTGACATTGCTCAATGGCGCCAGCTGGTTATGGCATGCAGAGTGGAGCACCGTTGAGCATCTGCTGATCACGACCGTGCTGTTGTTTACCACCCTGATCGCCGTGATGGGTGGAAGGGTGATTCCGTTCTTCACCGCCCGAGCAACCGGTCAGGAGAAAGCTGCACCTCAGCTCTGGCTGGAACGGGCGGCGCTCGCAACACTGTGGCTTATCTTGCTGTGCTGGCTGCTGCTCCCCACCCAATGGGTCACCTGCATATATATAGTGCCTCTCTATATAGTGGTGGCGGGTTTGCATCTGTGGCGACAACTGCGTTGGCATCTGCCATCGACCATTGCGCATCCACTGCTGTGGTCACTCCATCTCGCCTATCTGTTTATCCCACTTGGCCTGCTCGCTCTTGCGGCACATAGCGCAGGTCTGCCCATCACGCTGTCGATGGCCAGCCACCTGCTCAGCGCAGGCTGCATGGGCACCATGATCCTGGGCATGATTGCGCGAGTATCTCTCGGTCATAGCGGTCGGGCCTTGCAGGTGGGGCGCAGGATCACTGGCGCATTTGCCCTGGTTATCGCTGCCGCCACAATGCGGGTGGTGATTCCGCTGTTCTGGCCTGCCTATACCCTGCACGGCTGGAACTTCAGCGCGCTTGCCTGGATCGCAGCCTATGGTCTGTTTGTCTGGGTCTATACCCCGATACTGGCCAGCCCCAGAGCTGATGGCCGACCGGGTTGATCTCTGCAGGGCATGTTCAGGGTGTGGCAACCGGATAGTGGATCAGGTTGTGGAAAATCGCCGGAGCAATACCCAGATTGCGATAACCGTGGGGGCGGTCGGCAGCAAAGCGCACCGCCTCCCCTTGCGCCAGTGAGTGCCACTCCCCTTCCACCAGCACCTCCATCATGCCGCTGATGACGATGACATGTTCGGTCACTCCCGGCTCATGGGGATCGGATTCACGCTGGTAACCCGGCAACAGGGTCAGCTCAAGCAATTCGAAGCCAAACCGGTTTTCATAAGGGAAGAGCGGCGCTACTTGCATGCCCTCTCCCGCTGGCTGCTGGCGAATGGCATCGGCGGTGCGATAGAGCACCTCTTCCTGCGCGGCTGGTGTGGGCTCGATGAAACTGGAAAATGAGACTCGAAAACCGGTGGCGATCTTCCATAGCGTTGCCACCGTCGGGCTGGACTCCCCCCGCTCAATCTGCCCCAGCATCGCCTTGCTGACACCCGTTTCGCGCGCAGCGGCATCCAGGCTCCAGCCGCGCTCGCTGCGCAGCCCCTTCAGTCGAGCAGCCAGATGCTGACTCATCTCTTGCATAACTGCCTCTTTATTACTCTTGCATGATGCGCCTTGTGCGCTATAGCGCACAACGATATAGTCAAAACCAGATTGTACGTAATAACGCACAGCGCGTCACAACGCCAAGAGGAAATCCCCATGCCCTTCGCCCTCCCCCATCTGGTCGCAGGCTTTATCGCCGTGATGGTCGGCTACACCAGCTCCGTCATCCTGATCATCCAGGCCGCCACGGCGGCGGGTGCTGATACAGCCCAAGTCGCCTCCTGGCTATGGACGCTGGGGATCGGTATGGGGGTGAGCTGCATCGGCCTCTCTCTCTATTACCGCATGCCCGTACTGACCGCCTGGTCCACCCCGGGCGCGGCCCTGCTGATCACTACTCTGGGCAACTTCACTCTAGCGGAAGCCATCGGCGCCTTTGTGATCTCGTCCCTGCTGATCACCCTATGTGGCATCAGCGGCTGGTTCGATCGTTTGATGAGGCATATCCCGGCTCCACTAGCCGCCGCCATGCTCGCTGGGGTGCTGCTCAGATTCGGGCTGGATCTGTTCAAGATCGCCCCGCAAGATCCCTTACTGCTTGGCACCCTGCTGCTGACCTTCCTGCTGGGGCGTCATCTCTGGCCCCGCTATACCATGGTGCTGGTACTGGGAATGGGGATGCTGATCTGCAGCGTGCGGGGAGAGTTGCAGCTGGCGACCCTGCACTGGCAGCTCGCCAGCCCGGTCTGGACATGGCCAACCTTCTCCCTTGATGCCCTGTTTGGCATCGCGCTGCCGCTGTTCATTGTCACCATGACATCGCAAAACATGCCGGGGATAGCCATCTTGCGAGCCCATGGCTATCAGCCTGCCACCTCCTCGCTGATCAGCTGGACCGGCCTGACCGGCCTGCTGCTGGCCCCTTTTGGCGGCTATGCCTTCAATCTGGCCGCCATCACCGCCGCCATCTGCATGGGCAAAGAGGTCGACCCGGATACCAAGCGCCGCTGGCCTGCTGCTGTCTGGGCGGGTTGCTTCTATCTTGTGACCGGCTGTTTTGGCGCAACCGTCGCCGCCCTGTTTAGCGCCTTCCCGGCAGCCCTTGTCACCTGCATCGCCGGATTGGCCCTGCTAGGCACCATCGGCAGCAGCCTGCACTCCGCCTTGCAACAAGATGAGGCGCGGGAAGCTGCGCTGCTTACCTTCATCATTACCGCGTCCGGGATCAGCCTGCTCGGCATCGCAGCACCCTGCTGGGGTCTGCTCATCGGACTTGCCTTGCACTGGCTTCATTTATATCGACAAGAAAATCAATGAGACATCAAACCGTGATGACCTGCGCAAGATCCGGAAAAATTAGTTCACAGATGAAACTAATTACCCTCTATTGGTGTCAGGGCACCACTCTTCCCGGACATGTTGCCCTGTCAGGTTCATGCAACGGAGAATAATAATGAAACATCAGGCTTTCATCATTTTGCTGGCGCTTCTGGGCGTCAGCACGGCACACGCAGCCGACACGGACAGAGAGCTGGCTCGCCAGCTCGCACTTCAGCAGAAAAACCTGCCGCCCCTGCTGAGCAATCAGCAATACCAGAGCCCGCTTCCCAACCTGCTGCAAAAAGCCAGCCCGCGCCTTAAACGGCAGGCGACCGATGCCAACCAGGCGGCCATCAGTCGACAAGGACTGGATGGCGAGGTCAAGCAACTGATGCAGTTGCGGCTGGCCAACACCGATCAGGCCGCCGCACTGCAACAGGGCGTCGAACCGCTGGTCGCCTATGTTCCGAGCGGGGATGAGAAGAGCTGGAGCGCGATCGAGGCGTTCGACAGCGCCGGCAATCCTGTCTATCTGGATGTGGACAAGGCACCGGCTCGGCCGGTTCTGGTGGTCGAAGCCGATCCCGTCAAAGCCAAGAACGCAGGCTTGAGGGTGATGCGCAAGGCGCTGGCCTATGCGGATCTGCAAAGCGCACCGCGAGCGGCGGCCAGCACGGCGCCGCTCAAGACCAGTGTCCTGAAAAAGATCAGACTGAAGGATGATCAGGAGCCCTGGCTGCTCGGTGCGGCCGAAGTGTATGCGGTGGTCGCAGGGGTCAATCCCAGTCGGGATGAGCCAGTGGTCGATATTGTCGACATGCCCTACCTCGACTATGACAACACCGATTACACCCCCAACCAGATCCTGGTTTACTGGGATCGCTATCGCTGGGGTGCCGTCGACGTGGTGATGATGGAGCAGGATGACAACGTCAACTACAAGGAGCTGAGCACCCTGCTGATTGAAGCCCTCAAGCTCGGCTTTACTGCGGGTGGGGTGCCGGAAGCGCTGCCCTTCCTCGATCTTGGTGGTCGCATCGTCAAGGCGCTGCCCGACTCCTGGATGACCAACAACGACGACTATCTGGATACCTTCTACACCTTGGAGCAGGATCAGGTCTATCACCAGTATCCGGGGGCGGCCGGTAATGCGGTTATCGATCTCGAACCGAAAGAGATCCCGGTGACCCGGCCTTAAACAACGGCCATAACGAAAAAGCCAATGAGCAACTCATTGGCTTTTTGCTTTTATCGCGGTGAGCACAGGTCAGCCCTTGGGACGAACCCCCAGGGTATGACAGATGGCATAGGTCAGCTCGGAGCGGTTCAAGGTGTAGAAGTGGAAATCTTTCACCCCCTCCTGACTCAGCACGCGCACCTGATCGATGGCGATGCTCGCCCCCACCAGATTGCGGGTCATCTGATCGTTATCCAGCCCCTCGAAACGCTGATGCATCCAGCGCGGGATCTTCACGTTGGTGAAACCGGCAAACTTGGCCAGCGTCTGGTAGTTGGAGACCGGCAGGATCCCCGGCACGATTTCGGCATCGATACCGATGGCGGCACAGCGATCCCGAAAGCGCAAGTAAGTCTCCACATCGAAGAAGAACTGGGTGATGGCGCGGTTGGCACCGGCATCGATCTTGCGCTTGAGATTAAGCAGATCGGATTGCGCACTCTTGGCCTCCGGGTGGCCTTCCGGATAGGCGGCAACCGAGATATCGAAGTCAGCCTCTGACTTGAGCAGGGCAACCAGATCGGTGGCATACATATCCGGCTTGTCCAACCCCTGCGGCAAGTCACCGCGCAGAGCCACGATATGACGAATACCGCTGTTCCAGTAATCGCGGGCAATGGCGCGCAGCTCGTCGCGGCTGGCATCGATACAGGTCAGGTGCGGCGCCGCAATCAGGCCAGTTCGCTCCTTGATGTCCTTGATCACCTTATGGGTGCGATCACGTGTGCCCGAGTTGGCGCCATAAGTGACGGAGACGAACTTGGGTTCCAGCACTTTGAGCCGTTCGATGGACTGCCAGAGAGTATTCTCCATCCCTTCACTGTTGGGCGGAAAAAACTCGAAACTGACCGATATATCGCCATTCAAATCTGCCAAGCTCTGGTTGAGCGCCTCAACCTGACGTGCACTGTGAAATCCCATCTGCTCTTCTCCCTGTCCTGCAATCCATCTGTCTACGTCAAAACGGATGTTTGGACGTCTAAACGTCTTTATATTTATGAGTAAAACGATACAAAGTCAACAGGGATTTACCTCACATCCGATCTGACGAACGTCATATTTACAAAATTAACGGTACGTAACCGAAAAGTGCCCATCCCAAAATCGCCCCAGTCGAGTTATGATGGGGCCAGATCGTCCTGGACGTTCTGAATCTGCGTGTGATTGTTTGGCCGGAGGATTCTCCGGCCCCTTTTCATCTATTTCCCCCTCCTGCCGATAACAGAATGAGTCTTTGCAGGAGCACCATCATGGATACCCACCCCGGCTTTGCCACCGACTTGCTGTTTGATCGCTACCAAGGCGAGGTAACCCAGCATGAGCAGTTCTGGGCGGTTCGCACACCGGATGCTCCCGACTACTACTTTGGCAACTACCTGCTGCTCACCACCCCGCCCAGCGACCGTGACAAAGGCTGGCTGGAAGCCGCCTTTGATCAGCTGATTGGTCACGACCACAGAGTCCGCCATCGCACCTTCCAGTGGCCACTGGCAGCAGGGCAAAACAGCCGGATCGCCGGTTTTGTCGCAACGGGATACCAGTATATGGAGTGCGTGGTGCTGGCGCTGGATAAGCAGAGCTGGCAGCCTCATGGTGATATCAATGGTCCCCAGGTTCGCGCCTTCACCACTGCGGATTGGCAAGAGTGGCTCGACTTCGAACTGCATGAGCGGGATGAGGGGCACACGGCAGAGAGTTATCTTCCCTATCTGCAATCCCGCCGGGCACTCTATCAGGCCATGATTGCCGATGGGCTCGGGGAGTGGTGGGGGATCTGGCAAGAGGGGCAACTAGTCGCCAGTTGTGGTCTCTTCTTCTGCGGCCCGCTGGGCCGTTTCCAGTTGGTACGCACTCACCAGGCGTGGCGCAATAAGGGTTTATGCCGCCAGCTGCTGAGTCAAGTAGCTCGCGCAGGATTGTCCCGCGCCAAACAGCTGATTATCGTGGCCGACGAACACTACCATGCCCAGCGCATTTACCGCTCTCTGGGGTTCGCGCCGGTTGCCCGCATCGGCAGCCTCTGTCGCTGGCCGCACGACACACCATAAAGCGATTCGCTCTGGCCGCGAGCCATCAATAAAAACGGGAGGCTGATGCCTCCCGCTTGTTAGTTATGCTGATGAGTTATTGCTGCGGTGCTTCCAGCTCGTTGGAGAGCGCCTGCTCCACATCAGCCGCAGGAGCGGGGACTGGCGCCGTCGCTGCTGATGCAGGTTCTACGGGGGTCACCGCTGGTGCCACCACGGCTGGCGTGTCACTGGTCGCGGGTGCAGCGGACACAGCGGCCGGTGCTGAAACCGGCGCAGGCGTGACGGCATCACACTGACAATCCGCGCTCTTGGCCTTGTTGCCCTGATGAGGGGCATACCAGCCCTTCAAGCCACCTTCCAGTCGATCCGCAGCCGCCTTGGGCTCCATCTTGCCAAGCAGCACCGCCTGACTCACTTCGGCCAGTTCATCCCCCAACTTGGGCGTACCACGAGAGAGGATCTGGGTCGCCACCCGAATGGTCGAGTCACACTGATCGCGCCACTCCATCATCTCTTTTGCCGCCGGATTGGTGACATCGAAGAAGTGGTTGGAGAGGGAGAAGAATCCCGGCAGTGAGTTGGTATAGAGCTCGGCAAATTGCGGCGTCGTCAGCCACTGCAGGAAGGCCATTGCCCCCTCTTTGTTCTTGCTGGCCGGATTCATCCCCATACCGATATCGGTGTGGTCGGTAAAGAAGCAGCCATCCCCCTGTTTGGCCACCGGCGGACGCATAACGCCAAAATCGACCTTACCGGTGAAGGGGGCGATCTCCCAGGAGCCCGCCACGTAGAAGGCGGCCTTGCCCGAGGTGAACAGCTCGTTGCTGGTCGCATAATCGCGGCTCTCGCCCCCCTCACCGAGGTAGGAGCGCCAGCGGGCCAGCTCATCGAACACCTTCACATATTGCGGGTTGTCCAACCGCTCCTGCCCACCGATCAGCGCCAGACGGCCGTCCTCCCCCTTCCAGTAGTTGGGGCCAATATTCTGGAAGCCCAGCTCGGAGGCAACCCAGCTCTCGGAACCGCTCATGGCCAGCGGCACATAGCGACCATCGGCCTTGATCTTGTCCAGCACGGCAAAGAACTGATCGCGGGTTTGCGGCAATGTCAGCCCCAACTCACTGAAGATCTTCTTGTTATAGAAGAAGCCATGGATCACCGAGGCCATCGGTACGCAGAAGGTCTGGGCACCGGAATCGGTCTGCCAGGGTGACTGGGCAAAACTCGGGAAGTTCTCCATCCCCGCCATCTCGGTCAGCTCGGCCAGATGGCCCGCCTTGAACAGGGCGAGCGAATCATCAAACGGACGGCAGGTGATCAGATCCCCCGCCTTGCCCCCTTTCAGACTCTCCCACAGGGTGGGCATGTAGTTGACGTTCTGCACCGGGTGAAAACTCACCTTGATGCCGGGATGTGCCGCTTCAAACGCCGGGATAATCTTCTGCTCCCACAGCGCCTTGTCATCGGTTCGCCAGCTCTCGATCACCAGCTCGCTGGCCATCAACTGGCCACACAACAGGAGACTCAGGGCTCCAATCCACTTTTTAGACATAAGCCCTCCTAGACCTTGAAATGTGCGATCAATTGCTGCTGTTTGGCGACCAGGTCGGCCAGCACTTCGCTGCTTCTGGCGGATTCGCGCGCCTCCCGCTCTGTCTCGTATGCCACATCGGCAATACCGGCGATATGACGAGCGACCCCCTGACTGACGGAGATCTGCTCCTGCGCGGCATGGGCCACCTGATCCGCCATCGACTTGATGGCCCCCATCCGATCGGCAATGGATTGCAGCGCCACATCCATCTCGCGGGTCTGCTCGACACAGCTCTGGGTCTGCTCCTGGCTGCGCCCCATCACTTCAACCACATGCTTGCTGGAGCTTTGCAGGTTCTCAATCATCCCCTGGATCTCTTCGGTCGAGGTCTGGGTGCGATTGGCCAATGCCCGCACCTCATCGGCCACCACCGCAAAACCGCGACCGGCATCGCCAGCACGAGCCGCTTCGATGGCGGCGTTCAGAGCCAACAGGTTGGTCTGCTCGGCAATACTGCGGATCACATCGAGAATGCTGCCAATGTTGTTACTGAATTCCCCAAGCTTGTAGGTGATCCCGACCGCCTCTTCCATGGCACCGGCCAACTGCTCGGTAAGCCGGCGAGTGGTAGCTACTTTCTGGCGACCACTGCGCGCCTCTTCATCGGCCAGATCCACCTCCCGCTTGGTGCCATCGGTAGAGCGGGCCACCTCGGTGGCGCTCACTTCCAGCTCGGTAATGGCGGCGGCCACCTGATCGGTCTGGCTCTTCTGCTCCTGCACCCGGGACATGGCCCGTTCGCTGATCTCGGCGGCGCGGCTCGCCTCATCCACCAGATGACGTGAGCCCGCATTGATTTGGGAGAGCAGCTCGCCGGTCTTGCCTGCCAGGGTGTCAATGGAGCGGGAGAGCGTGCCAAATTCGCAACTGCTGCGGTAGTTAATGCGGCGGGTCATGTCACCGGCCGCCATGTAATCGAGCTCCTTGTTGATCATCTGCAACGGACGCTGAATACTGCGCGCAGTGGTATAGCCGATCACCAGCGCCGCAGCAGCCGACATCGCGGCAACCACCAGGATCCAGAAACTGGCGCTGCTGACCGCCGCATCTGCATTGATCCGGCTATCGCTGGCAATGGCACCGGCAGACTTGCCCATCTCATCGAGCAAATTGAGGCTGTTGACCAGACTGGCATCCAGCTGCTGATTCTGAGTGGCCAGCGACAACTCCAGTTGCTGAGCCTGACGCATGGTTGCCAGCAAGCCCTGAGCGCCAAGCGCCAACTCCTGCATCCGGTCGAGATTGGAGACAAAGCGCGCTTTCACATCATCGGGCACCGTCACTCGATCCAGACGCTTGCGCGCCATCTCGATGTCCTTGCTCAACACCTTTTCCAGCTCGTTCAAATCGGTTTTGGCATCGGCACGGCGGATATTCTTCAGATCGCGGGCGATACCTGAGGTAATGAGTTCCGCCTTGTTGCGCATGGAGCGCTTGCTGGCGGTCTGTTGCAACAGCAGATCCGCCGCCCACTGGTAGGTATCCTCAAGCCGGATAAATTCCATCTCCAGCTTGTGGCGCTGATCCAGTGCACTGACCCACTGCCGATGCTGGGCCAACACCTGATCCGCCAAGCCATAAAATTGGGAGGTAGCACTCTCGACCTGCTGGAAGCGGGCGCGGGCATCCGCCACGTCGGTAAATTTACCCATCTCCTGACTCAGCTGAGCGAAGCGGTTCTGCTGCTCCTTGAACTGATTGGCCAGCTGCGGCAACTGGGCGGCATCTTCACTGGTGCGGTAGACCAGCACCCAGCGGTTGCTATCCTGCAGCGCCCCCTTGAGACCTGCGACAGCCACCACCAGCGGGGTTGCCCGGTCAGATACGGCGGAGAGGCCGTCATTTATACCCTTGATTTTAAAGGTACTGATCACGCCAAGCAGGATCAGCAACAGCAGCATCAACACAAATCCGGCGATGATCCGCTGCACGATAGATAAACCCATGGAGACATCCTCACTCATTGGGGGAAGGTAAAGTGAACATAGTCACTATCGGCAGGGGTAGCGAATAACTGAAATAAAGCGGCAGGTATTTAATTGATTTGTATCGGGTTGGATCACAGTCCGGACCAGATCCGTCAAATAAAAAAAGCCCGGCACGAGCCGGGCTGAAAGAGACGTACTTTGCTATATTCCGCGATCCTTCCAGGGCCGCGGTCAGAATCAGCTCATTAGAAGCGGTAGCCCGCACCAATCATAAAGACCATCGGGTCGATATGCGTTTTGAAGGTACCAACACCATCAACTTTCACATCGGTATCGATATCCATGATCCAGGCTGAACCGTTTACAAACCAGCGGTCTGTAACCGCCATATCGATACCGACCTGACGTAACCGTTCACCGGGAGGATGTTGACAACAACTCTTCCGGGAGCGGGTAGTCTGTTTTCTCTATGCAGGCACTGA
>NZ_JAPCJA010000082.1:0-10755 GCF_027707745.1 Aeromonas sp. QDB23 | reverse complement strand
CAGGCAAGGGGCAACAGTGGATCAAGGGATGATCGTCTCACTTTTTCCTGTCAATGCCATCTGGGTGAACAGTTACGCTTGACCAAGCAGTTAACTGAACTGCGTGCCTTTGACGATGAGCTAAAACACCACGCTGATATGCGCATCACCCTGGATCTCGATGATGGCGTCAAGGTCAACTACGGCAAATTCGGCACCCTGCTCAGTGAGGTGAAAGCCATCACAGGTAGCAACTCTGATTGAGGTAACATCATGCCGGGGTCTGGCCCCGGCATTGCGCTTGACAGGGAGACAGTAGAGGAGACATTCAGCTAAGATGGCTGTACCTGAATGTTTACCTTTCTCTGAAGGTAAATGGTTACTTCAGCCGATGTACATACCAGCAGACTATTGATAACTGGTGATTGTGAGCAACCACCATTTCTGACCCAAATGCCCAGTGCCAAGATGAAGCCTCGTGTTGGGCGAGGGAGTAGCCGAATGAGCAAGTTGATTTTTCGTAACCTAGGCGGTCGGGTCGTACCGATACGTGTTGAGACTGAGTGGCATCAGGATTCGCTGTCCATAAGCAGATACCAAGTACCCAAACGGCCATTTGATCCCAAGGCCTATGCGACTGAGCAGGCATTTGTAAATCCAAATGCCGTTTGTGGCCAGTGCGGGGCTAGCGTCTACTACTACGAACATCCGAATGGCGCACGCGTTCTGTTTGATCAACTGGGGCCTCCCTGGCCCAAGCATCCGTGTTACGAAGCGAGTCAGGCGATTAACCGTAATGTGATCACTCAGGCCGCTACTGCGGCGGGGCCTCGCTGGGTGCAAGAGGGCTGGCAACCTTTGTTCTATCAGAAACATATTGTGTTGCAGTCTGGTGAAGCACTTCGGGTGCAGGCACGTACCAAACGTTATCAAGTGATCTTTGAAGTACCACTGGCCACTTTACAGCAACGGTATATTCAAATTGAGCAAATTTGTAGATTGCTAATGCAGGCCAAAGAGGACGCGGGTAAAGTATTAATTCAGATCCATGATGGCTCACGCTCCTTTGAAATCATGACGAAAAATATTCGCCAGGTTGAGCAAGCCGTGCCAATTCAGACAGCTACTCAGTTAACGGAAGCTCAGTTTGCCTCACTGACCAAGCTTGATGTAGTCATTCAATGTCAACGTGATGGTAAGCGATGGCATGTTAATTTATCTCGTCATGGTAAAAATCATGCGATCGACTTTAAAGAAAAAAATTTTGAGCGACTTAAACCTTTCATCTATAGATTGGAAGCTTGGGTTAGTAAGCCTAATAAAAAAGGCAACCAAACGGTCTACCTGATGGAGACTTTAAATCGCCATTTTATTTCTTCAGTAATCCCTGGGGATGTATTTCCTGTATCCTATCCCGCTGTTGAAAAGCCAGTAATTCCTGCAGCTAAAGCCAACCTTGACGTTCAAGCTGAACGGTTGGAGGTGGTCAGTATTACCCCTTATTCTGCGACCAGTAAGCTGGTTTGTGGTACGTTGGGTGAGAGGCAGATTACATTGAGGGTAAATGACAGGTTGTTCCGAATGGGAGAAACAGCAAAACAGATTACTGCCGGGATTATTCAGATTTCCTTACGTCCGATTGGAGATCCAGAAGAGAGCGATGCAAACTTTGCCCTATATATCCATAAAACAGGAGAAGCTATAGCTGGCAGGCCCAGGGGCTATGTTTCCCAGTTGACGAGGAGGATACTTACATCGCCAGTTAGCCCTGCAAAGAAGGATAATATTGACAAAACAGGGCAGAGAACTGTCAGGCATAAGGCATTCTCGGTAACACTCAGTAGTGTCGATCTCAGTAAGGATGAAAAAATTTGTCTGGTGGTGACAGATAAGCTGCTGGAATATCGACTCAGACTACATTCTTCATCCAAAAAAGTGAGAGGGCAGATCGCAGCGTTATCGAAGAATCATCATCGTCATACCACGCATTTGGTCAAAAGGTCCGGTCATTCATATCAGTTCCACATTGATGGTCAGTTTATTGTTATGGCAACTGAGGAGGCATTTTTTGAACAAAGAATGAGTCGAAGTACCGATGATATTTCCGATACGCGGAATAAGCCAAAGCGTACTGTTGATAGCGTTAATCTATCGATATCTGAGCGGATTCAAAAAAATGCTCATTTGGAGCAACATGGTTTTGGCGCAGCTCTACTAGAGGCGGTAAAAAACAGCAAAAAATCATCAGAGTAGTGCTCTTAAGGGGGTAGACACGATGAGACTCTAGCCCCCTGAGAGGCTACACTGAGGCTCTTTTTACTGATACCTGCATGGTTTTGTGTGTTGCCAACATAGGCAATCAGGCTGCACCAAGTAGGGAAGACCTGGAATACTCGCGTAGGATGTCGATGTCTTACGTAGTGGAGCGGTCAAAATTAAGTGGATTTAGTAATGGACATCACCCAGCTCCAAACCGGGCTAAACAAAAAATTCGAACAAAGCCGGATCGTCTTTTGGCACGATCCCGAGCAGAGCTTTACAGCACAGCTGGCAGAGCTTGCCGATCCCCAGGCCGGTTTGACCCGCGAAGGCCAGCCAGTGGCGGTGCTCAACATGGCCGAGCATTCCCAACTTCAGGCGCGTAAGCGCATTGAGCTTGATGAGCCGATCACGCCGTTTCTGCTCTACTGGCCAAGCCCGGAGCCTGCCCCCGCCAAAGACTGGTTACTGGATATGCGCCGCTATAGCGTCACCTTCTACGCCGATGCGGCCTCGATCCTGCTCAACGATCTGGGGCTCGCCAATATGTCGCTGCGCGACTACATCGCATCCCGTCACAGCTTTTTTGCCAGCAAAGAGCGCACTGTCGCGCTCAAGCGTCGGCTGGATGGTCGCAGTGGCATAGAAGATGAGTTGTCGCTCGATCTCAAGATGATCAGCGTGTTGCTCGGTTGCCACGCCCAACTCGCTGACTTGATGAAGGCCTTGGGCGAACGTTTGCTGGATGAGGTTGATAGCGACAGCGATGGCGTTACTGCCACGGCATTAGCTCCTTTGGAGCAATATGGTTTGTTGCCCAGTTTTTGGCAGTTGATGGCCCGCGACTATGGTTATCAGGTGGCGGAGGAGACGGAGCCTTCGCTGCGTGAGCTGGTGCGCAAGCTCTTTGTCAGCGAGTGTTATGAACAACTCGATGCCGCCGGTGTTGCCGGTCGCCCCGCCTGGTTGCAGTCACAGTTGTTGGCTACGCCGACCGGACGTGCCAATGCCATGGCGTTGTTGGCCAGTTGGCGTGATTCTACCCAGTACAGCGGTCAGTTTGCCGCTCTTTCGGCCAAAGTGGCCGCACAACTTGAGCTTCATTCCCGCCTCGCCAGTCTGGCTACCCAGGATATCTGGCTGTGGGCCGAGGTAAGTGGCTTTGAGGCTGTCGAACAGGCGTTGATCCGTGAGCTGGTGAGTGGATTGATGAGCGGCGATTTGGTATTAGGCCGGGTCGAGTTTAGTCAGCTTATTTCCCGTCGTCGGCAAGGTTTTTGGGTAAGCACCGATCCCAAATATGCCCATCTCTATCAGGCGCTACAGCAGGCCGAGATCCTGCTGGAACTGCGCCGCGCTTACCCAGACGGTTTTCATTATCCCACTGCTCAGGCGATGTACCTCGCTTATGAGGCCGAGCTGTTCCTGTTTGATGCGGCCTATCGTCTCTTCAACGAGGCGCTGTTGCACTTACAGGAGCAATCGGTCGAGGTGTTGGCAGCATTGGCTGACAAGATTGAGGATCTGTACGTCAACTGGTATCTCTACCAGCTCGGTTTGGCGTGGGATGGCTTGCTTGCGAAAGAGCAGCAAATGGCCCGTTGGGAGATGGGGATCCCGGCTCAATCACGCTTCTACGAGACAGTGATTAAGCAGCGCCTGAGCCAGGCCGGTGTGAAGCGGCAGTTTGTGATCATCAGCGATGCCTTGCGCTATGAAGTTGCCCATGAGTTGCAAGGTGAGATCAATGAAGGCAAGCGTTTCTCGGCGCAGCTGAAAAGCCAGTTGGGGGTGTTGCCAAGTTACACCCAGCTCGGGATGGCGGCCCTGTTACCCCATCAGCAGCTGGATTATGCGCAAGGGAATGCCACCGTGTTGGTGGATGGCCAGAGCAGCGCAGGGCTGGACAACCGCAGCGCAATTTTGGCCAAGGTGGGTGGGCTCGCCATCTCTGCCAAGGCGCTAAAAGGCTGGACTCGGGCCCAGGCTAATGAGGCGATTGGCGATGCGCGGGTGATCTATATCTACCACGATGTGATCGATGCGATAGGTGACAAGCTGGCGACTGAGCAGCAGACCTTTATGGCGGTACGTCAGGCCATCGAGGAGCTCAATGGCTTGGTCAGTCGAGTCATCAACGGATTTGGGGTGACTCGGGTGGTGATCACCGCCGATCATGGCTTCCTGTTCCAGCGGGTTGCGCCGGAAGTCGCGGTAAAATCCCAGCTAACACATGAGCCAACCGGAACGCTTGAGGCCAAAAAGCGTTACCTGATAGGCCGCAATCTGCCCACCAATGACGATGTATGGTATGGCCGGATCGGCGATACCACCAAATGCCAATCCGATGTGGCCTTCTGGTTGCCCAAGGGGGTGAGTCGCTTCCATTTTGTCGGCGGTGCTCGATTTGTTCACGGTGGGGCCATGTTGCAGGAGATCTGCGTACCACTGCTTGAGGTGCAGGAATTGCGCGGTAAGAAGCAGGCACTGCATGAGAAGACGAAGGTCAATATTGTGCCCCTGTATCAACCCATTAAGCTGGTCAACGCCATCGACAAGGTTCGTTTCCTGCAAACCGACGCGGTGGATGAGCGTCATAAGCCACGGACGTTGCGCTTTGTGGTCGTCGATAGTACCGGGCAGTCGGTATCGGCCCTCGAAAAGTTAACCTTTGACGCGACCTCCGGTAGTCTGGAACAACGTCAGCAGGATGTGCGCTTGAAGCTCACCAGTACGGACTTTGACCGTAAGGCACAGTATCAGCTGCTACTGCAAGATGATGAAGATGGCATCGAGCTGGCCCGCTATCCGGTGACCATCGATCTGGCCATCCAGAATGATTTCGGTTTTTGATCTCGGGCAATGAGAATCACACAGCTGCACTCACGCTTGTGTTCACGTTAAGCCAATAGACGTGGGGCACTGACAGGTTTGTGCCCCGGAGTAACCCTGATGTCACATCATGATCGTCCCTCCACCGAGGGAGAGTTTTTAGGAAAAGAGACGCCGCAAGGGCAGGCAGCGTCGGTAACGCATATCACCAACAATGTGGTGATCCAGCAGATGGATGTGTATCCCGGTGATAGCGGATACAGCGCTGACCACGGGGAGCAGGAGCAATACGGCGTTCAGGCTAGTCTGAGCCCAGAGGATGAGTTGGCTCAACATGCCAGCCTGGATCTGGATGCCCGTTTGAACCGCTACTTCAAGGGAAAGGTGGTTCGCAAGGATTTGACCAAACAGCTCAAGGAAGGGGCGAACGTCCCTGTCTATGTGCTGGAATACCTGCTCGGCATGTATTGTGCCTCTGATGATGATGAGGTGGTGCGGGAGGGGCTGGAGAACGTCAAAAAAATCCTGGCCGAGAACTACGTGCGTCCCGATGAGGCAGAGAAGGTCAAGTCGCTGATCCGTGAACGCGGCAGTTTCAAAGTGATCGACAAGGTGGGGGTCAAACTTAACCAGAAGAAAGATGTTTACGAGGCGCAACTCTCCAATCTCGGCATCAAGGATGCGGTGATCCCGGCCAATATCGTCAAGCAAAATGAGAAACTGCTCACTGGCGGGATCTGGTGCATCATCACCCTCAATTACTTCTATGAAGAGGGGCAGAGGATCTCGCCCTTCTCCATTTTTACCCTCAAGCCGATCCAGATGCCCTCTATGGACATGGAGGAGCTGTTTGCGGCTCGTGCTCATTTCAATACCGATCAGTGGCTGGATGTGTTGATCCGCTCCATCGGCATGGAGCCGACCAACTTGCAGCAACGGGTTAAGTGGCATCTGTTGACTCGGATGATCCCCTTCGTCGAGAACAACTACAACGTCTGTGAGTTGGGGCCACGCGGCACTGGTAAGAGCCATGTTTACAAAGAGTGCTCGCCCAACTCCCTGCTGGTATCGGGTGGCCAGACGACGGTGGCTAATCTGTTTTACAACATGAGTTCGCGCCAAGTTGGGCTGGTGGGCATGTGGGACGTGGTGGCCTTTGATGAGGTGGCGGGGATCACCTTCAAGGATAAAGACGGCGTACAGATCATGAAGGATTACATGGCCTCGGGATCCTTCTCCCGTGGTCGTGATTCAATCGAGGCAAAAGCCTCCATGGTGTTTGTCGGCAACATCAACCAGAGTGTCGAGACCCTGGTCAAGACTAGCCATCTGCTGGCGCCGTTCCCTGAAGCGATGATCGATACGGCCTTCTTTGACCGTTTCCATGCCTATATTCCGGGCTGGGACATCCCCAAGATGAGGCCGGAGTTTTTCACCAATAGCTATGGCCTGATCACCGATTATCTCGCCGAGTATATGCGCGAGATGCGTAAGCGCAG
The DNA here is from genome assembly GCF_027707745.1 of Aeromonas sp. QDB23. NCBI lineage: Bacteria > Pseudomonadati > Pseudomonadota > Gammaproteobacteria > Aeromonadales > Aeromonadaceae > Aeromonas > Aeromonas sp. QDB23. The sequence continues at coordinate 4,186 of NZ_JAPCJA010000082.1, read as the reverse complement.
TTTCTCTGACGCCATCGATCGTTACTTCAAACTGGGCAATAACCTGAATCAGCGCGATGTGATCGCGGTACGCCGTACCGTCTCAGGTCTGCTCAAGTTGCTGCATCCGCACGGGGTATTCGACAAGGAAGATGTGCGCCGTTGTTTGACTTATGCCCTAGAGCTGCGTCGTCGCATCAAAGAGCAGTTGAAGAAGCTCGGTGGCATGGAGTTTTTTGATGTGCATTTCAGCTATCTCGATAACCAGACCCTGGAAGAGTTCTTCGTCAATGTGCCGGAACAGGGCGGTAGTCAGCTGATCCCGGAAGGCTTAGGCAAGCCCGGCGTGGTTCACATGGTCACCAAGGGAGGGGCCGGGCAGTTGGGTCTTTATCGCTTCGAAACCCAGATGACGCCAGGTAATGGAAAACATTCGACCTCTGGGCTGGGCTCCAATACGCCAGCGAAGGAGGCGATCCGGGTAGGTTTCGATTACTTCAAAGGAAATCTGAATCGGATCAGCGCAACGGCCAAGTTCTCCGAGCATGAGTACCATCTGCATGTGGTCGAGCTACATAACTCAGGCCCCAGCACCAAAACCAGTCTGGCTGCCTTGATCGCCTTCTGCTCCATCTTGATGGGCAAGCCGGTGCAGGAACAGATGGTCGTGTTGGGAGACATGACCTTGGGGGGCGTGGTTAATCCGGTCGAAGATTTGGCGGGGAGTTTGCAACTGGCCATGGACAGCGGCGGAAAGCGGGTACTGTTGCCCATGGCATCGGCATCCGACATACCGACAGTGCCAGCCGAGATTTTCTCCAAGTTTCAGATCAGCTTCTATGCCGATCCAGTGGATGCCGTTTACAAGGCATTAGGGGTTCAGTAGTCAGCCAAAAAAAGAAGTCTTGGGTAAAGGGTGAGTATGTGGCTCACCCTTTACCAGCGTTACGCCGCCGTGCCGATTTTACGCCTCTGTTGTTTGCACATTGCCGCTTTCTTGCCGGTAGACATCCAGATAGAGGTAACCATAGCTGGCCCTTGGATTGGCCAGGCACACCCAATCCCCCTGCCTCAACGTCACCAATTTATCTTGGTCGCTCAGCAGTTCTCCTTGTTGAAAGAGCTTGCTAAGACGCTTAATAAACCCCGGTAAAACGGTGTCAATATCGGTAAGCCACTGCTCGTCAGCATTGCCATAGACGCCGCTGCGATCCCATACCAGTGAGACCCCGCAGCGCTCGACAATGGCACGTGCGCCAAAACGTGGTTGAACTTGGGTATGTAATCCCCAGATGCCTATTGTGCTCATGTTCTTTACTCCAATGGATGTTCGGTTGTCATACAGGTCACCGCTGGACCCTGGTTTATCACCCGTGTCCCAAGCGGACCTCTTGACTGGCGTAACAGTTACAAATGCCCACGCTCTGCCAGCGACACCACGCCCTCCGCCCCCACCACCAGATGATCCAGCGTGCGGATATCGACCAGCGCTAGGGCGCTTTGCAGTCGCTGAGTGATCTCGATATCTGCACGGCTGGGTTCTGGGTAACCTGAGGGATGGTTGTGGACCAGCATCAGCGCGGCGGCATTGTGGTGCAGCGCCCGCTTGACCACGTCGCGGGGGTAGACGGTCGCAGCGGAGAGGGTGCCGAGAAACAGCTCCTCGTAGGCCAAGATCCGGTGCTGGTTATCGAGGAACAGTGCGGCAAACACTTCGCGATCCCGCGTTTGCAGCAGCCCTTGTAGCGCTTGGTGGGCCAGATGCTTGTCGGTGAGGGCTACGCCTTTGGCGAGCTTCTGGCGGGCCAACGCCTGGGCGATGGTGAGCAAGTCGTCGTCGGTGACAAGGTCGGTTACCCGATAGGTGCCGGGGGTCTCCCCGGCGATCAGTTTGTGATGCAACATGATGGTGCTCCATACGCCATCGCCCCACCGCGTTGGACGCGGCAGGGTAGGCGAGCTATTTGGTTAATGGGTTGGTAAATATGGTAGTAGCAGGATTGGCTGGCGGTACTCAGGCCGCCAGGGTGTGAGTGGTGTAGTCGTGCAGCGGAATGTGGTAACTGGTCGCTAGCAGGGTGCCTAGCTGGGTTAGCCAACTGTGGTCAGGGTGATCGCACAGCCATTGCGCCAGTAGATCTCCCTGTTCGTTTTCATAGCGCAGGTAGAGGGCGTAACTGTCCACCGGCTGGCCTTGGTCATGCACCACTTCAAATTGGCCATTGTGCTCAAGGTAAGCCTCCAGCTCGATGGCGATCACGACGTTAATCATCTTCGCTCTCCTTGTCCGGGATGGGGTCACTTTTCACGGCATAGCCGCGATGGATGCAGATACGCTGCAGGTCTGCCAAGAAGCTTGCCAGCACGCGGGGTTGCTCGGTGAGCGGCACTGGCCCTGCTTGGCAATGCCAGAAGCAACTGCGTTTGGGGTCGATGCAGATCTCATCTCTCGGTTGGTTCATGGTGTGCCAGTCCTCAGCATTGGTGAGGGAAAACAGTTGCCACTGCACGCCAGACCAACGGACTTGCAGGGTGACGGTGCGGGTATGTGGGCGATCCGGTGTCAGGTGCAGCAGCCAGCGCTGACCGCTGCGGGTGGGGGTTATCTTGGCGTTGGCGGCGACTTGTCCCAGCCACTGGCGTGAGTAGTGGGAGAGCGCTAATTCTTGGCTCATGGTGTCCTCCTAATCTCCTGCGACCGTGACGCTGAAACACTCCAACCGGCAGTAGGCAATGAAGTTGTTCTGCCAGATATCGAACAGCTCCTGCGCTTCGGCCAACCGCAGGGGTCCCCAGCCCAACATGGTGTGTTCCCCATCAAGGAAGTTGAAATCAAGCTCTTTGCAGAGCTCAGCATCCTGGGCGGGCCCTTGGTAGCTGAAGTCGGTGACGTAATCGAATAGCCAGCCATCGAGCCCACGGATCAGGCGGATCTCCACCGGGTGCACGCCGCCTTGCTCGGCGCTGTAGCCGGGGTTGCGGAAGTTGAAGGTCAGTTGGGTTAAGCGCTCGATATTGAGCTCGGTTTTAGCGACTTCCTGGTCGAGCTGAACCAGCAACGCTTGGGCAACGGGCAGGGCAAAACCGTCCCGGAAAAAGGGAATGGTCATGGTGTTTCCTCATTGAGTTCAAGCAGGAGGGGCCTCCTGCTTTTTGCTTTGAAGTGATGGGTCAGTCGTTCAACCAATCCCAGAGTTTGCTGACGCCATAGGCAGCGACGGCCCCCACTGCAAGAGGAGCTAACAGCGGGGCTGAAGCAATGCCGGTGAGTGACACCACCGTCGCGGCGGCACCACTACCGCCAGCAGTCGTGGCTAGCGTACTGGCAGCAAGCCCTGCGGTTGCACTGGTGGCCGCCTTGCCCAGCGTATGGCGAGCCACTTCGGCTGCCACCACCGTTGCTACAGCGGTCTGCAGCAGCTTGGGGGGATGCTGAACCCCTTCAATGCACCAGGTAACAAATTGCTCGCTACTGGCCAATGGCTGGCCTTGTTCACCTTCGCTGAGCCGTGCATAGGCCCGCGTCAGGCTTTCCTCTCGGCTGAAAAGGCGTTGAGCATGGGGTTTCACCTCAATGGTGTTGTGCTGACTGAATTGAGCCAAGGAGGTCAGCGCCAGTTGGCCTGAGTGCTCCCCGGCAGGCGATGGCAGGCAGTGAATGACCTGGTCATGGCCAACAAAGATGCCATGATGCTGGCCTTCAGACTGCGGTGTTACCAAGTGATCGCCGATAATGAAATGTCGTGTCATGGGGTGATGTTCCTCATCAAGGGTTGGAAATGAAAAAGGGCGTCACCGTGATGGTGACGCCCTTGGGCTTTATTTTTTCCTGAGTTGGCTACTTGCCGCCCACGGTGATCTTCAGTGGTTGATGAAACTCAGGAGTGAAGGTTGATATCGGCAGTCGGGTGACTTGGTTGTTGGCGAGCACCTCGGTTGCCTGAATAATAGCGATGGACTTGGCCTGCTCTACCTGGGCGCAATCCACTTCCGTAAAGCCACCACCATAGCGGGTAGCGTCGCTCCCGCCGAAGGGTTCAACTTCCAGCGTTGATTCAGCTAAGGCTTTGCCCTTTTTGTCATTAAACTGCAGCGTGATATACAAATGACCAAACTCGTCTGCCCCACCACTCAGGGCGAGATCGTGAACATTTTGTTAAAAATTAAAAATAGTTTTTTGCCTACAAAACAAATACTTATAGGCCTG
>NZ_JAPCJA010000081.1:0-11199 GCF_027707745.1 Aeromonas sp. QDB23 | reverse complement strand
TGCTCTTGGTGTACTCGCGCAGACCATCACGGACGGCCTGAATGATGCGGCACAGGTAGGTGTAATCAGGGTTATCGGGGACCCCGCAGAATTCGGAGAAAAACGTACGCTAAGGAAACTCTGAAGAAGACTTCCTGATTTTGGCAAAATACCCGGATTCCACCCGCCGAGTTTTCCGATGAAGCAGATGACCTTCGCCTACGCCGAGTATGCCGGCAAGCGCAAGCAGGCCCGCAAAGAGTTGTTCCTGATCGAGATGGATCAGGTGGTGCCGTGGAAGGGTTTGATCGCCTTGATCGAGCCGCACTACCCGAAGGGTGAAGGCGGCAGTCCAGCCTATCCGCTGATGGCGATGTTGTGCGTGCATTTGATGCAGAACTGGTTCGGCTACAGCGACCCGGCGATGGAGGAGGCGCTGTACGAGACTACAATCCTGCGTCAGTTTGCCTAAAGACGGAACATATGCACCAGACGCTGAAGTTGGGTTGCCAGAGCAGATAGTTGCTTACTGGTGGCAACATTCTGACGGGAAGCCTCGCTAGTTTCCTCGGCAATCTGGCTGACACTAGTAACGTTACGATTGATCTCCTCCGCGACAGAGCTTTGCTCCTCAGCGGCAGATGCAATCATGGCATTCATGTCATTAATAATCGCAACAGCGTTACTGATCTGATCCAGCATATGACCTGCGCTGGCAACCTGTTGTTTACCAGCTTGTGCTTTGGTGCAACTACTTTGCATGACCGCAACAGCACGATTTGCCCCGCCCTGCAGTTTTTCAATCATGGTCTGAATTTCGCTGGTTGACTGTTGCGTGCGCGAAGCAAGCGAGCGCACCTCATCCGCCACCACAGCAAAGCCTCGCCCTTGCTCACCAGCTCTTGCAGCTTCAATAGCCGCATTAAGGGCAAGTAAATTGGTTTGATCGGCGATGCTGCGAATGACATCCACCACAGAGCTAATACCAGCACTGTCTGCTTCAAGCTCATGGATAACGGTGGCCGCGTGCTCAACTTCACTGGCTAGGCTGTCGATAGAAGAGATTGTTTGATGAACAACAAGCTTTCCACTTTCCGACTGCTGATCTGCTTCCTGTGCTGCTCTTGCTGCACTGGCCGCGTTCCCAGCCACATCCTGCACAGTAGCTGACATTTCGTTCATCGCAGTAGCAACCTGATCTGTCTCCAACTGCTGGCGGCGGATGCCGTCACTGGTTTCAGTGCTGATCTGAGCAGTCTGCTCAGCTGCGGCTGCCAGTTGCTCCACAGCCCCCGCCAACTCTTGAATGGTGTGGTGAAAACGCGAAGCCATTGCATTGAATGAGCTAGAGATTTCGCCCAGCTCATCACGCCCCTGATAGGTAACTCGATAGCCCAAATTGCCATCAGCTAGCTGCTGACCGCCGACTTGAAGCTCGCGAACAGCTTTTGTGATGCCAGATACAGTAGCCAAAGCCACGACTGTGGCCAGAAACAGAGCAACCACTAGCGTGAGACCGATTATCACAACCAGACGATCGAAGCTCTCTTTAGCGCGCTGGTAGCTTGCATTGGCGCTCTCCTGCTCCGACTCAACCAGATTACGCACGCTGGCATAGGTCGTCATAAATGCAGGTTGCAAGCGATTCAGCAGGATTGCATTCCCTCCCGCATAGTCACCTTGGCGCATTGCATTGAGCGTCGGTTGAACACCATTATCCAGATAATCAGACAGCTTGTTTTGCAGTTCAGTGGCCAAGCGCTGCTGCTCTTTGCTCATTGGCATACGCTGATAGTCAGCAAGGCGCTCACGCATGCTGCCTACGCTTCTATCCACAGCATCGAAATGCATGCTCGCGGGGTGGTCATGTGCCTTTTCGAACGCACTACCAGGCTGATGTTGCAGAGCAAGCAAAAGCTGAGTGCGTGCATGGTGCATGTGATTGGTGAGGTCGCCAAGCTTATCGAGCGGTAGCAGAACGTTGTTGTACATCTGGTTAATATCGGCATTGCTGCTGCGCATGCCGTTAAGCCCCGCCATTGTCAGGCCGGCAGCCGTAGCAGCTAGCAGAATGAGCAAACTGATGAGACGGGTTTTAATTGAAAAACGGGTTAGCCAATCACTCACTACTTCACCTCATTATTAGGCATATCAATGTGCCTTCATTGTATCGGCTGGTTCATTTGAAATCTTGAGTCAGGCTCCCCCTCAAGGCTTCTCGCCGTATGGTCTGGGGCAATTTAGTACTTAAATCAAAAACAAGCCATGAAGGCTGTCCGGCTAGGCTATAGCCCAACCGGGCGTCAGACGAAGCGGCGAAAGAGCGTCAGAGTAGGGCCTTTTCCGGAATTTCCTGACGCCTTCGGCGCGGCGTCTATGGCCTCAACCTGACACGCCAGCCGTTAGCGTGCTTTATTGTCCGAATTCTGAGGCGACCCCTTATCGACCATCGGCAAGTCGTACCACCACTCATCCCCTACGACAGCAGTCATCAGCCCTGGATTACTGCAATATGAATTGGTGATCTCAATCCCCTCCGCATCACCCCACAACTCGCGGGCCCGCTCTTTATCAAACTCACCCCACTTTCGACGCTGGATGATATGGCCCCTGACATAGTTGGTCAGCGCCTCCCCCTCGGCCATTACTTCATCCCGGATCGAACTCAGGTTCTTGGCCAGGTAATGGTCATCACAGGAGATAAAGAACGCCTCCACACTGCGGCCGCCCATTGCGCCCCATGGTTAGGGTGAGACTTTATTTTCAAGGATGAAACTCTATTTTCGGGGATGACACTTTATTTTCATCCCACACCTCGACGGGCGGAGCAAGATATCGAAACAGGCCGCAGGATGCAAAAACAGGCCGAAACCATACCCCGCAGGATCTGGCCCTCAAACCGCCTCAGAAGCGTTGCAAACTTTCAGGCAGTAAATGCCCTGTCTTGTGTGTCGAAGCGCCCCAAAACGCGATACAGGCGGCCTGTTTGCCGCCAGCGCCCCGTTTTAGCCGCTAAAATTCGCGGTTTAACATAAAAGGCGTTATGCGCACCTCAGAACACCCTTCGATTCGCCAGTTTTGGGCTTAGGCGGTCTGATGGATCTCGTTGGTAACCTGTAGGCACATAGCCCGCATGTCTAGCTCTCCCGCTGCGATGGCCTTAAGGGTCGCATCATCCAGAGCCTGCACGATGCTGGTAGCCCGGCGCTCAAGCTCCTGCCGGGCGATGCGCTGCCAGTCTTGCACGTCCATCAGGGACGCCAGCGCGGCCTCGTTGGCGCGTCCGTAGCCGCGCAGCACCTCTTTTGCTGTCTCGGTGGTGGGTGTAATCATGGTCTGGCCTCCTGTGCTTATTCGGTGGGGTAGGGGCCAAGGAACCGAACCCCGTTGAAGTGGATCAGGTGAGAGGGGGCATCGGCTACCCATACTTCGGTTTCCCATGCGATTTCCCCGAGGTAGCGGCCCATGATGGCCCGGTTCGGGAAGGCGGTCACATAGACAAGCCCGGCAGTCGATCCGGCAAACAGCTTGGCAAGCTCGGCGTGCCGCTTTCCATCGACCGGCCCGTGACTGGTGACGGACTCCACCAGTAGCAGCCAGTTTTTCGCGGTGAAGTGCAGCACCACGTCAGGCATCTTGCCGTGTGAATCCACATCGACACCCAGCCCGGTCAGCAGGGCTGCGTCGAAGTAGCCCCATTTGTCGCCCGTGTCGCCGGCATAGACCAGCACGCTACCCGGCGCAAAGCGCGGTGCGAAGTCCTCGATGATGGCCCGGATTAGTTCGCTATGCTCGCCGGGGCTGAGGGTGATTTGCTGGCCCGGTGCAATCTCAACCGGAATGCGGTTCTGCTCGCGCTCCTTGGCGTAGCGGGCAACCAGCGTTTCACGCTCGGCCAGATAGGTGGTGAGGCTGTCATGCCATGCGGGGGTGCCGAAGGTACGCAGCAGGGCCAGCGCGGCGGGTTCGATCTGATAAACCGCCTTGGGGCTATTCACCGGGCGGTCGGGCTTGTCCGGGTTGTAGAGGGCTACGCCAGCGTCGCAGAACTGGTGCATGGACTGACGGCGGAATGTCTCGCGGGTGTTGGGCGCGTACTCCTTGCCGTAGTGCTCCCGTGCCCAATCCATGATGGGCGTGATGCCCACAAGCGGGTTTTCCGCGTCGGCCCATGCCTTGCCCGGCGTGAGGTTCAGGAGGGCCAGCAGGCACAGGGCAGAACGCTCGTTCTGCTGCGCTCGGGGCAGGCCCAAAGAAATGATGATTTGCTGTGCGGCCTCAATGTAGTCGTTTTGGTTGTTCATGCGGTCAGGGTTCCTAGCTTGCCGTCGATCTCTTCTTGCGTGAGAACTCCTTGCTGCATGGCCCACTTGCCAAGATCTATCAGAGTGTCACGGCTCGGGTACTTCATCTGCTTTAGGTCGGTTGCATTGACCTGCGTATGGCCGTTGAATCGCCGGAAATGTTCATCTACTGCGGTTGTGTTCAGGAACACGACTAGTCCACGTGCCAGCGCCTCTGGCAAGCCGTGCTTGCCCTCGTGAAACAGGTTCATGTGGTTCTCAAAACCCAACACGGAATGATCGCCAAAGGCGGTAGGTTCAACCAAGCTTGCCACCACGCGGCGCTTTTCCTCTTTTGAGGAAAATCGGCGCACTAGGCAATAAAACCCATTCGGGTAAAGCCACTTTTCCGTCTCGTCGTTGCGCATGATCGCGTTGGGCTTCTTCAAGCCCGCCACGGGCCAGACGGTGCCGGTCATGCTCAGGTGGCCGGGGTAGATCAGGGGCACGGTGCCCGGCTCTGGCATGTCGCGCAGGTGCGCTTTCAGCCGGAAATCGACTACCGGCCCGGTCGATACCTTCACGCCAATGTCGGCCAGCGAGCAGCGCACGGCGGGCGATAGCTCGATGGCGCTTTTATCGGTGGTGGTCGGCACATGAATGAACCGTTCCTGGTCATCCGGGAACACGATCCGGTCGAACGGGTGTTCGTGGGTGGTCAGGTCTGAAAAGCTGTCATCTGTCGAAGTCGTGACCGTGACAGGCCCCTGTTGGCCGCCACGCTCCAAGCGGATGATGATGTTTTCCTGCAGCACCTCGTCATCCCTGAAAGCCTTGTTGCGTGACTCGAACAAATGCATGTGGCGGATCGCCGCCCGCTCAAGGATGAAGTCACGGAACGGGCGGTAATACGGCCCGTTGCAGAAGCTGCGCGGGATTATGGCCACGATCTGCCCGCCCGGTGCTGTCTCGCCCACGGCCAGCGCGACAAAGGCGGAATACAGATTCACTGTCTCGATACCGACAGTGCGCAGAGCCAGCCGGTGGGCTGACTGGCTGTTGATCTTCTTGTAAGGTGGATTGAGGATCACATGGGTATAGCCTCGATCCAGCAGACCTTCTCCGGTCGCCAGCTCGATGTAATCGCCCGCGAGGATGCGGGGCGTCACGCGGTTGTATCCGGCCAAGTGCTGCGCAAGGTGGCCGCGAAGCTGCTCGTCGATCTCGTAGGCCGTCGCCTCAACAGACTCAAAGCCAAAGCCGCCCGTCACCCAGCGGTCGAGAAAGGCGCAGGATAATGCGCCAACACCTGCGCCAGCATCCAGTAGGTGGCAGGTTTTAAGGGGGCTATGGGGGAACAGGGATGCCATGAAACGGGCCACACTCGAAGGGGTCATGAACTGACCGAACTCGGATTTATGTTTCTGTGTAGTTTGTGGTGCTATGGTGCGGCGAACGTTATCTGCTATTTCCAATCGCTGGAGCAACTTTAAGCCTCATGTATTTGCGAGTGTTAACCGGTGCGGGATAAGTTGTTTGATGCTGTAAGTTTGCGGTAACTTATGGCCCAGAAAAGACAAACCCCGAATCTCTAAGTGCAATCTTGGCGGATGGCTTAGAGAGTTCGGGGCCGTGACTTAATCACAGGAACAAGAATACCACATGGATCACATCAAACAACCCAGAGCCGCCAATAAGCGCGGTGCCAGATGGTAAAACCAGCGCTTCTAGCTGCTGCATTCATCGAACGTCTCCCTCGTCGCCCTTACTGCACTGATGATAAATCGTCAGGGCTGCTCATTCGTCCGCAGGCTACCGCACTGGGCTATCTCCACATCCAGTACAACCCGCCTCCGCATGTATCCTCCTTGGTGTTCGACTTGGACAAGCCGGACAGTTACCACGCGTGGAAGGATGCGGGCTTGCCAGCCCCGCACTGGGTCAGCGTTAACCGCACGAACGGCCATGCCCATATCGGGTATATGCTGGCGGCCCCTGTAGCCCGTACCTGCGCTGCACGGCAAAAGCCGTTGCGCTATCTGGCCGCTATAGAACACGTTCTAGCGAAGCGGCTAGGGGCCGACATGGGGTATTCAGGGCTGATCACCAAAAACCCTACCCATAGCGATTGGCTCACTGTCTGGCACCAAATCGAGCCCTACAGCCTCGACTACCTCGCCGAGTTCTGCCCAGACGCCGATTTGGCGGCCTACAGCCGCCGCAGTCGCAAAGAGGTTGGCGGGCTGGGGCGTAACGTCACGGTGTTCGATAACGTGCGTGAATGGGCCTACAGCGCCGTTAGAGCGTATTGGCGGCCCAACGGGTATGAGGCTTGGGCCGATGCGGTGAGAGCTGCTTGTGAGAGCGCGAATGCGTTTGGCCGTGAGCAGGGCGGCCCGCTGCCCGTGTCGGAGATCAAGGCCACGGCAAAGAGCATTTCCCGTTGGGTATGGAACCGATTCACCCCCGCTGGGTTTAGCCAGGTGCAGGCGCATCGAGGGGCTAAAGGCGGGCGAATATCCAAACGTCCAACTAAGAACGGCAAGGCTCGGGCGGACTTGTTGCCCGAGGTGATAAAACTCAAGGCGCAGGGTTACAGTAACCGCGATATTGCCGAGGATCTGCAAATTTCGGCGGGCAGCGTGTCCAACTACCTACGCCGTGATCGTGAGTGATCAAATAAGCCTTATCAGATAACAGCGCCCGAAAGGGCGTTTCTTGTCTCTAGCGGATCATTCAAGAGAGAGGATCTTGGCGAGGTGGGTAACTGCGCCCGTCCGTCCATCAGGGGCTTGCCCCCTGTGGGCGGCAGCAGTTATCCACGGAGCGGGGTGCTCTTGACCATGCCCCCCGTTAGGCGCAGAATCAAATTGGAGATTTGATTCATCAAAAGGCTGTAAATGATGGAAGAGCTACAGGCCAAGTGGGTGTTCGATCAGGGTGGGTTCTCCAAGGTCTTGGTGGTGCCCACCCCCATGGGCGCCGGATACCACCTCCATCTGGTGAAGTTCGGTCGCCAGAGCGAGACCGTGGTGCTGGAACGGCAGCGCGGAGGGTGGCGGGTGTTCAAGAGCATTGATGCCGCTGCCAACACCGCCCATGGCATCGGGTTCCGGCGTATCGAGATCGACCTCAGTTCGCGCTAGGCTCTGGTGCCTCTGCCTCTGCCTCTGCCTTCGGTTCCGGTCTGGGAGGTAGGTCGAACAGGGCGCGGTCATCATCCCGAGTTAGAGCCTTATCCATTCTATCCGTCAGCGCTTTAAGTGCTGCATCATCGCTATCTGCTATCGCGAGATATACGGCACCAACTAGGATCTTTCTTCTGGTGTCTTGCTCCCTAGTCCGCTTCCTTTCTTGAGCCCTTATTCTTGCCTCTTTTCGTTGCTTCTCTGCCTTCGCCTGTTTCAGCTTTTTTTCGAGATTTTCAATTCGTTGCTCAATGACCGTCATGCTGTTTACTCCCCTCTTGTTTACCCATAGCTTACCAGCAATAAATTAGCCAAAAAATGCCGCCTAGGTGTTAATCTTTAACCCGTAAGGGCGCACTTAGGCAAACTCCGTTTGCGTGCGGCCTCCGGCGGTAAAACATCAAGACAAGAGGCGCTGCGTGGCTATCTATCACTGCTCTGTTAAAACATTCAGCCGACGCAATGGTCAGTCATCCACTGCTGCGGCTGCCTACCGCTCTGGCGAAAAACTACTTGATGAAAATACCGGTGAGCTGCACGACTACAGGAGGAAAGGTGGGGTCATTTCAGCGACCATAATCCTACCAAGCCATGCCCCTGCATGGGCCTCCGACAGGGCGCGTCTTTGGAATGAAGCCGAGCGCGCAGAGACCCGCATCAACTCGACGGTGGCGCGTGAATTTGAGATCGCTCTACCCCACGAACTTTCCCCCAATGACCGCGAACGACTGGCCCACGAATTTGCTCGTGAGCTGGTCGAGAAACATGGCTTTGCAGCCGATGTGGCGATTCATGCCCCACCGGAATTCCAGAAGGGCGGCACTGGGAAGGTGATCGACAATCAAAATCATCACGCTCATATCCTGCTCAGTACGCGCCGACTGGGGCCGAACGGGTTCACCGAAAAAACCCGAGAGTTTGATGCGCGATCCAATGAACGTGATGACGACTCCTACCTGTTCGGGCCAGCCCTTATTGAGCACTGGCGTGAGCGTTTCGCTCTTCTCCAAAACCTGTATTTAGCTCGTGCAGGCGTGGCCGCTCAGGTTGATCACCGGAGCAACAAGGCCCGTGGCCTCGATGCGGTGCCTACCCGCCATCTAGGCCCTGCTGTGGTTGGTTTCGAGCGGCGTATGGGGATCGACAGCGAGAAGCGCCAGCGCGAAGCGTTGGCGGTCAGGGCGGTTGATGAGCGTGTGCAGGAGTTGGATGCAGAGGTGCGGGGGGAGTTGGCCGAGCTGGATGCACAGGAAGCCGTGATCGCCGCCGAACTGGCGGAGAATCTACGCTATGTCGCGATGGATGATGCGGAGTTGACAGAGGTGATCTCGAAGACCCAACCAGCGGACATTGATGCCCAGGTGGCGTCTTCCTGGGAGGTTAGCAAGGCGAAAAGTGACGTCACCGAGTTGGAGGGGGAACGCGATAGCGTGGCAAGGCGGATCACGTCGTGGGAGGAAGGCCACGGCTTCAGAACATGGCTCAACAGCAAGGGCATTGGCGGGGCCGAGTTGGACGAGTTGCGCACTGAGCTTGAACAACTTGGCAACCGGATCACGAAGGCGATTAGACGGGTCAGGAAAGCGACGGAAGCTGCGTCTGCTCGCCTCTGGCCGGAATACAACAGGCGGATAACCCTATTCGACGAGCTGATCGAGCTGCGTAAGGCGAAGCGGCAGCGCAAGATTCTTCAGGTTCAGAAGGCGCAGTCGTTGGATTTCACCACTATCGCCCTGCAACGCTCTTTGGGCGCGTTCGGGTGGGCGGACGGGGGAAGGGAGTGGAATGCCTGCCCTAAGCCGCTTCAGAGGCTCATAGAGGACTACCTTTCAACGTCTGGGGGGGAGAGGGAGACCATGAGCGCGGAAATTGGCAGGAGCAGGGATGTGCGCGATTGGCTGGCTCAGCAGAAGAGGGGCATAGACCCTGCTCCTGCACCGAAACGCAACCATGGCCCAAGACTGGGGTAAGCCGTTACAGCTAAAGGCTACAAGTAGATGAGGAGCGGCCAAATCAAAACGCCAATTCGAAATGTCAAAATCGCAAATTGATTTTGAGGTGCGGGGAGGGGGGTGAAAAACTGGGGCCGGTGGCCCCATTTTCCCGCCATCGAGGCGGCTTATCTGATCGGGTGCACCTCGTGTGGGATGAAAATAAAGTTTCACCCTATAGATGGACAGATGCCGCCTTTTAGGCGGCATCTTGTTCACATTCACGAGCAAAGTATCATCCTTGTGTCGGGGTGATGGGGTCTCTGGCCAGATCCTGATGAAAATAGAGTTTCATCCTCTCTCAACCTTCGTGTAGGAGAGGAATAAAGTTTCATACTAAGCAGTCAAGTAACCCTGTTTGTACCGTTCTAAATGATACTCACCCAGAAATAAAGATTCATACTAATTCCTACTACAAAATCTGAGTCACGCTACAACTGAGTAATAAAGTATCATACTGGTTGTCTTGAGCATCCACAGATTGATTGGCCCCATTCAAACACGTTTCTGGACAAGAATGAGCTAGAAGTATTGATCTAGCTCTGGTGATTTGAATTAGAAAATGTATTAATGTTGTGTATAGTTTATCAGCAGGTATTCGTAAGCATCTAGTCAGGAAAAACAACAATACCCAACGCTTCGAGAAGCTGTTCTTGTTGCCAGCTGGCAATTTTGATACCTGATGTATCGACTTTTCGAGGATCTAAACCGTCGAGTTCGGCGTGACATAAATTAGCACCCTGTAGGCTAAACTGTCCCCAGACATCTTCAGAAAAAACACCTCGACTTAAGTCTGACTCTTTCAGTGATGCGCCCGCGAGGTGAGTCCCTATCCAGCGATTTTCAAACAGCTCACATTTTTCTAAACAGACCCGCTCCATATTGGCATAAGACAGGTTACATCCAGTAATAAAGGCTGAGCAAAAGTACATACGATTACTCACTTGATTGGCAAAGTTTGCTCGGGAAAAGTTGGCCCCTTTTAAATCACACTCACGTAACTCAATACCGTAGCAATTGGCGTTACTAAAGTTTGCCATCGCAAGCTGGCATTGTTGGAAACTTGCATCGCGAAGGTCTGCGACATCAAAATGGCAACCTTCGATATCACCCTGTTCAATGAACTTGCAGTTAATAAATGTCGCATCACGCAAGTTAGCACGTCGAAAATCGCATCGGATAAAGGTGCAAGCAGTGAAAGTAATATCACTTAGATCTTGATGTGAAAAACTGTGGTGTCGATATGTGTGACGGTAGGTTTCCATGTTGACTCCTATGATGAACTGGACGCAACACTACCATCAAAGCCACATCACATCACCAAAATAAAAACACTAAAAATCAAGATCTTAAAAACCCTCATTTTGCCTATTTTAAGGGGGTAAAATAGCGCCCTGAGCCTCTATGTTAACGTTCAAAGTACGCGGCACCATTGAAAAAAGTTATCCGCTTAAAAAGCCACAGAGAAAAGGAACCCAATAGATTACTGATGTCCGCCATTAGGTAAAGTAACCTTAAACGGAAGCCTGCAATTTGAAGTAGATACAAGGTCTAAGAAGGAATGGGGCATAAACGTTTTAGAAATGGCAGTGTACTCTGATCGCTGCCATTTAAGTATGAATCTTTAATACTCAGTATGATTCTTTATTACTTAGTAACGAAACTTTATTCTACTCACACACTTCGATCACCACAGCCGCAGCATAAAGAACCCCTTTCTGCAACTCTGTAAGCTTTGCCTTAGTCATGGCTTTTTTC
>NZ_JAPCJA010000080.1:0-12633 GCF_027707745.1 Aeromonas sp. QDB23 | reverse complement strand
TCAGGCAAGGGGCAACAGTGGATCAAGGGATGATCGTCTCACTTTTTCCTGTCAATGCCATCTGGGTGAACAGTTACGTGAACCATTATGGCAACGGTTGGCGGATAACCTGACCCAGCGGACTCAACGCCATTTCCATGAAAGCTATCAACATCATTGGCAAGGTGTCAGACGCAGCCAACCGCTGGCGGCGTATTGGCGAGAGGCGTATCAATCATTCACCAATCTCTATCAGTTGCTGCATGTGCAGCTCGGTGATGAAGCAATGGCGCGCCTGCTTGGCATAACAGAGAGTGAAGCCCCCAATGGCAATGACAGCGACACCAATGGTCACTAAAAGAGTTCCGCTGCATAGCGCCAACCTACTCTTATTGCTAGCAATCAGCGGCTCGGCTTATGCCGTGCAAAACAACCTCAAACAGTGGGATAAAAATTCCGCCACTTTTCAAAAGGCCTACACGCTATTGCAGCAACATGGCGCATCGCTGGATGTAGAGCTATTTGAAAAGCACCCAGCCGAATACCAAGCGTATTTGCTTGGCAGTTACAGTGCGCAGGCGCAGCATTACCCGTTAGCGATTGAATGGTTGAAACGCGCCTATGCAGACGTAGAGAAACTGAACGAGTTCACTCAGCAGAGTGTGCTCTATCAGTTGGGGTACAGCTATGCGCAGCTTGGTCAGCTGGCCGAGAGTGAAACTTGGTATCGCCGCGCGATAGCCAAAGGCAGTGCCGATGCGTGTGTTAACTTAGGTGCGAGTTATGAGCAGCGCCAGCAATATCAACAAGCCGAGGCTCAGTATCTAAGCTGTCTTCCGGACAACGAAAGTGCCTTGCTTTACCTTAATCTTGGTACGCTTTATTACAATGGGTTAGTTAAGCAAGATAAAGGTTTAGGCGGCCGTTATTGGCGGTTATCCGCTAAGCTCGACCCCTTCGATAGCGATATTCAATATAACCTTGGCGTGTATTACCTCAATACCGAGCTCGACCTAGATAAGGCCCGTTACTACTTTAGCCAGTGCAGTTGGCAAGATGCCGAGTGTGCTAGCGTGTTATCGCATCCCTTATTAATTGGTCGCAGCGCCGAACAAGCACATTGGCAAGCGTTGCGCCAAGGCAGTGCGGTCGAGCAGCGGCATCGGTTAGAAGGCAGAGCTAAGCACTTGTTGCCTATGCCTGTGTATTTTGACGATGAAACGGCTGAGATTATGCTGCAAGTGCAATTGAACGATAACGGGTGGCAGAGTATTACCGCCACGACCCAAAGCCGAGAGCATTTGGCAAAAGCCTGCACTTGGTTAAATCGTCTGATTTGGGTGGATACCTTCTCAGGCGCAAACGCAGAAACCTATATAAATCTCAACTTAAAGCTCAGCCAACCCCAAGCCATTTTGCCCATCACTTGGCAATACCGTGAAATGAGGTATCAAGTAAGCGAGCAACATGGGCGTTGGCAGTGTGAGGTGAGTGTATCTGCCCCTGTGTCAGGTGCCGCCACTACCCCCTAAATCGGCTCACCACGTCAGTTAAGGCATGTCTAGTCAGTGCCGAAAATTGACAGTGAAGACGTGAGATTTTGAGGAGATAAAGAACTCCACATTTCGTGGGGTTCGTAAAAGATTGCCTTAAATGGCTCCGATCTGGGTGAGCCTTGAAATGTTGCATATTCCGGTCGAAAATGAACACCTATTCCGGTTTAAAATGAACGCTGATTCCGGCTTGCGTGTACACCGTTTCCGGACACCTCAGAGCACGAACTCTGATGTCAGATGAACCGTCATGCTCCAATGACCTGGATCCACAACTGCCGCGCTGCGCTTGGCTGCTGGCTTGTTCGGTGAGTCGAAAAGATGCCTCCCCTCAAAGCTCAGCTTCTGCTCGCAGAATCCCTGGCCGCATACTTTCCGGAAATGGTGTTCACAGATTCCGGAATCACTGTTCAACTTCACCGGAATACGCAAATGTTCTGGATTAAGGTTTTCAGCAGTAGCTCCAGTCTGCTGCCATCGATAATCTCGCTGATTTTGTGTCGCGGGCAAGCAGTGCAATGCCAAAAATGAGCCGAATTGACACCACATTCGGCTCGCGATATGAGCCGATAATAGCCCTCATTCGGCTCATTCCACAACTCACAGGGCTGGTCTACTGGGTGTCGGAGAGGCTCGGGGCGAGAATGGACTCTTGGACAGTGCCACTTACTAGGTTATGATTTGTCTCGGCTGACCAGCCAGACTTTCGCACGAGTCAAAATGGTTACTACTCTCAAGCCACATGATCTCAACCTCAAATCCTCACCTTGGATGGATTAAACGTGCGATGTATACCCCAGGGTAGGACTAGGAGATTGGATCATGACCATCAAAGCTTTCGTCCACACAACCCAGCTTGAGCTCAAAGATGTACTAGGCATCTCCCTCAAACGTAGTCATATCTACGAGATGATTGCTGCGGCCTATGGCTACAGTACTTACGCGTCATTGCAAGCTGATGCGATTCTGCTCAGTAATACGAAATGGCAGGTTGCGTTGGATGTAAGTGCAATTGAGGCTAGAGCTAATATTCTGGGTATTAGTATTCCTGAGCTTGCCGCTCAGAAATTGGCCACATCGTTAGTGCAGGCGGGTATTATAAGCCTACGTGTAAGAGAGATTTTAAGGCGTCGTGTTAACGACGATGACATGACTAAGCATGGTCAACTTCCTCCTAATTCGACTACTGCTAGCCGCTTTAGCTCCTCAGACCATTATGCTGGGGAATTAATGAATATGTTTAAACAGAATGAATTTAATTCGCCATTAGTACACCAGGGATTGGTCCAGTTAAGTGCATTTGCAGACCGAAATGCCTCGTCATTTACCGATTTTGAACTTCATCAAAAATTGTACAGAATAGCCAGTGGCTTTAATAGTGCTGATATTAATGCATTAGTTGACACAGATAAAGAACGATACATTTATTGGTATCATCACTTGAAAAAAGCTGCAATGTCATTTGATATGGATGCTGTGTTCGAGTTGGCATCACATGGACTTGATTCCTCTTTATACATTGGCTATATGGGCGGCAGTAAACGTAGTGAATCTATTGCAATAGAATGTGAAACTCGTGGCATGGTGGTGAATGCTTATTATTGGTGGATTGTTAGTGCAATCAATGGTTCTGTTGACGCAATATATAAGCTGGTTAGTGATTATGATAAGGAAGACTCATTCCGGTGTTGGGTATGGATATTTCTTGCTAAAGAGTTAGGGTTTGATTTAATGACGTCGACAGATACAACTACAAGTTATGATATGCACAGTGGCGATGAAAGTTATACTTTCTCATTACCAGGTAAAATTCTTCCTGCATTGACTCCCCCCGACGTGGATACAAGTATATCCAATATGGCTCAACAGTTAGCATATAAGTTGTATGCTCAATATTTAGAAGATGACATTTTTTTTGAAGAGTATACTCATAATGAGTAACAATGATTTTTATAGATGTTTTTACGGAATGCAAGGGGGGACACCCCCCTTTAATTATAATAAATCTGGATCTTTTCTCGCTACGCGAGGAAAAACTAAAATTATGGCAGCCAGATGTGTTGTCTTATATTAGTAGACACCATGTTCAATTCGTCCTACTAAGTCTACCACTGCTTGAACTCCTACTGATGTACTCAACAGTTCAGCTGGCATTTTCCCGCCAAGTCCCTTAGCTGGTTGATGTAGCCATGCTATGGATTTGGTATTATCATTTTCATTTAGGGAGCGAGCCGCATCCAGAGCCAATATAACACCATAAACCCTAGAACCTTGTTGAATAGTCAGAGGTGTATTTGTTCTGAGTTTACGTGAAATAGTATTCTTGCTAATGCCGGTGAGGTGGCATATCGTGCCAACATCTGTCATAACCATTTTAGCGAGCTGAGGGATAGCTTCTGGTTTTACGCCAGAAACTATCCATAAATGAACCATCAATGGATGATGTGGAATATTAAGGTTCTCAATTAGTGAGTCAGTTATAGCTAATCTAGGCTTCAAGTCATGAGCTAAATCGACTCTCATGGTGCTCTCCGATTTGTTTGATGATAACTGATGGTAGGTCTACATGTTAGTGTAGTGTCTGAACCTCATCATTTACGGAAGTTAATTTTAATGACGTTATCATGTCTGATATCTTGGTCCATATGTTCAGGATTATTTGCAATGTACTGGCTAACGAAATTCCCCCAACCCAAGAATAACTTTTTAAGCTTGTCTTTGTCACGCATAGACTCACCTTGATAAATTCTAGATAATCTATCACTGATTGTGTGATTAAGTAGGTGTTCTACTTCAAAAGGCGTTGCATTAAGTTCACGCCCACAACCATTTGAAACGCTACGTCTGAGGTCATGTAATGTGAAGTGTTCAATATCTATCATCTTTGCTTCTTGTAGTCTGCTAAGTGCGCGAGTTATTGCATCACCAGTTATCGGGAATTCAGGTCTGACGCATGATTCGAAAACAAATTTACATGTCTTTGATGTGATTTTTCTTTGCTCAGAAATGATTTGTTTTGCTAGCGGACATAGAGTTACTACGTGTGGAATTTTATTTTTAGTATCCGGGATGAGCCATTCCTCATCATTTAGGTGTGACCACTCCATAGAAGCAACCTCTCCTCTGCGAACAGCAGTGAGAATAATTATTTTAATAGCATTGGCTACACTCGTAGACATGGTCATTGAAGTGGTTTTATTTTTACCATTGGTACTGTGTTCTCTCCATTTTACCGAGTTTTCATCTATTGTTTTCCACAATCTAGCCAATTCAATAGTAGATAAAGATCGTTGCCTTGGGTCGTTAGGGGTAGCATTATAAATTTTTGGTTTTAGAGCTAATGTCGGATTTGAATCAATAAGTTGTTTTCTGACTGATTCATCCATCATTTGATTCATCAACCCCATTGATTTACGTAAGCCCTCCAAGCTCCCTTTTTGGAGCTTTTGATAATGTTGATGCAATACAGCCATTGATATGTCACATACTCGGAGTTTACCTAGAGCATTCGCTAGATGCGTTTTGTAGATGCTTCGATAGTCAGAGACAGTTCTTGCACCGATTTCCATATACTTCCGATTACTACGTTTGGCATTGGCTTTATGTTGAATCCATTGCTCGAAAAATTCGTTCAATGTAGGCATTTGTTCATTTTTTTGCTTGGAACTTAACACTGCCTCTCGGGGATCAATGCCTTGTTTAACGAATACAACCATTCGAGCATGGGTTTCTCGGGCCAGTGCCAGACTCATTGCAGGATAGTTCCCAAGAGTCATCTTCGTTTGCTTTTGAGCTATGTAATATCTATAGAGCCAGCTTTTGGTTTGTGCTCCAGCTCTAGCTTCAAGACATAAGCCCTTGTTTCCTCCACTATAGACTGCCTTGACAATCCGTTGTTTTCCTTCTTCAGGTACTAAGGCTCTACATTCTCGATCAGTTTTTATCATGGCGTCTCGCGTACTTGTCGGCGTACTTTATTGTCATTGTATATGTGAGTATCTCTTTGGACAAACACGGACGATCATTATTTAAATTGTGTTATAAATCAGTGTGATATGGTTTATTGTTAAGACTTTCTTGGATGTGTTTAGACGATGGGTGTTATAATTCGTAATGCGAAGGTCAGGAGTTCGATTCCCCTTACCGGCACCATATAAAACAAGGGGTTAGCTTCTGAGTGAGGCTAACCCTTTGTGCTTTTTTGCTTCATACCCCTCCCTGTACCCCTCCTTTGCAATTCATTGCATCAAGATTGGGACTGGAGAAAACCTGACAAAACTTAACTCTGAATCTCTGTTTGTTGGTCTGCATCTCATTTTCGGATGTCAGTGGGATGCAAATTATGATGATTACTAGCCTGTAACTTTGCCCGCTTTTTTCTTATATCTCTCGATCCTTTTATCCCAATCACCAGACCAGCCTTGCATGTGTGCTTGTCTGCAAAGGTCTATAGCTCTCTGATATTGGTTTGAGTTTGAAAAAATTATTGAAAGTTGTTTATAACCCCGATGCGAAGGCAATACAGAGCAATTGTCTAAAGAAATATCAATATTCCTCTCCCTAGCAAAATTAAGTTGCTCTTGATAATCCAACATAAATTCATGAGCAGCTTCATCTGCGATTTTTATTTGATCCTCACATGCAGTAATAGTTGGTTCAAGACCAATATGAAGCCGATGCTTATAGTAAGAGATTATTTCACTGTTATGCAATAAATGAACATTAATGGCTGTGGTGTTGGCATTAATTAAACTCTTAGCTTTTGTATATAACTTAATGCAAAGCTCTATATGCTCATGGCTATTTAGCCAGCCAGCAATACCATAAAGCAATGATATTGGCTCCTCTGTAGTTGATATAACATCCCCGTTTATCAAATTATCGGATGAATTGCCAATAGGGTTATACACGGAGAGTATAGTTTCTCTTTCTTTATAGGAAAGCTCATCAAGCCACCAGCTTGTCATGTCGAGAAACCCAATGCTACCTTTAATTAATCCCATCATTAGCACCTTGGCTATCTATATAAAAATTAAAGGCGAGCAGTCCATTAAATGCTGCTCGCCCACAGCGCCTATTTTGAAAAGCCTTTGATAATCTTATATTTTATCTCTAAGTTATCAGCTTCTATAATTTCAATGACTGCGCCTTTATAACCCACTTTCTTTGATTTTGATAAGTCATATTTCACATCTGAATTAAATGCAGGCCTTGCAAGATCACCACTAAATTCTCTATAACTAAAATTCACTTCATCACCTACCTTTCCATTATAAATAAGTGTTTGTTGAAATGATGCTTTTGTTGTTCTATTAATTTCTGCAACTTCAAATTTAATATCGCCACAAACAGTTAAATCGACAGGTGAAATGATACATGTTTTATTTGTACCTTTGTCAATTTGAATCGATGCGCTGTAGTCAGGATATGATGTAATTAAACCTCTCATTATCTTTCCATGTGTAGGTTCAACAGGGGATGTCATGTAATAGTCATATCTATCATCCTCACCTATCTTATTAAATTCACCAGATGTAATTTGGTAAGCTGAAATGCTTTGTTGATAATTAACTTTAAGTACTTCTGTTGAACTGGCAACGCCTTGAGATAATAGATTTTCACCAATCCCTATAGTTGTTATCTGTCCTATCTCTGGAGTTGTAAAAAACTGCTGCTTTGGTACGTAGTTGAACTTTGGAGAAGCGCACCCAGTTACCGCTAAAGATAAAAATATTAATATAATATTTTCTTTCATGATAAAAACACTCTCATGGTTGTTATGAACCTTTGTCTAAAGGAGTCATTAAGGACTCTATCATAAAGTGTCATTTCTATCATCAGCGTGTAATGCTATACGCAGCGTAAAAACTTGTGTCTGTTCGTTAGGATGGCAGGGTGTGGGGTGCCGCAAAGCCGCCAGTATCAAACCCCCAGCTCTACCAGTTTACTGGGAAGGATGCAGAGAAGAGGCACAAAACCTGATCTAGCGCGGGCTTCAAGGCGATAACTGACACGCCCCCATTTCTCTTCGCCCCCACCATAGCGCTAATTTTTGGCAAGTGGGGTTCCCAAAAACCCAGTGCTGGCGCGGGTTATAAGTCGATTTACCCATTACGCCCCCACTTGTGGCGTATATATAAAAAAAGTGGGGGCCATCGCCCCCACCCCGTTACGCCCCCACCAGAGCCCCACCTATGCCCCCATTTTTCACTCTGGCGAGCATAGGCTTATCGCGTCACCGTCCACGCTGATCAGCCCATCTTCCTCCAGCTTGTCGCGCCAACGGCTTCCCTTCTTACTGTCCCATGTGCCCGCTTGCTTCATGTTGGCCTGTACAGTCCGCCATGGGGCTTTGCCATCGCCTTTCTCGCACAGCTCGCGGATAGTCTGATACATAGCTTTGTGGTTGCTGGATATATTGCCGATACCATCCAGCTCTTCGGGGTCTGCTGGCTCGCGACCCTTATCAATAAGAACGAGACTGGTTACTTCATCCCCTTCACTATCAAACGTGATCACTCGACTTTTGAGGTCAAACGCTACGGCTTCCGGCTGCTCTGAATCCTTCATCTTTGTGGCCTTCAATACCAAGCTGTCTCCCTTGTCGCCCTCGCGTTTAACGAGATACTCAGCATCAAGCGCGGCCTTGAATGCACTTGAACCTCGCGCCCCGTTCGCCTCTTGCTTGCCAGTGTGGTGCACAAGCAAGATCGTTGCCCCTGTCGCCGCCTTAACCAAATCACAACCTGCGATAAACGCCCCCATATCGCTAGCCTTGTTCTCGTCACCAGCCCCAAAGCAGCGCGCCACGGTATCCACAACTATGAGCTTCACATCAAGGCCCGTTTCCGCCTTTACTTGGCTAGCAGCCAGCTTTAGCTCCATCACCTGTAGCGGGTCAGCCATAAAAACAGGCATGTCCACGCGAAAGATGTTCGGCACATCCTCGCCTTGGTTGTATTGGTCAGCCCATACTCGTATCCGGCGCGGTACACCTACCCCGCCTTCGCCTACCACATACAGCACGGCTCCGGCTTCCGTCTTACGCTCATTCCATTGCTTGCCAGTGGCAATATGACAGGCCCAAGAGACAGCCAAAAAGCTCTTGAACGAGCCAGAAGGCCCGTAAATAGAAGCCGTGCAATCAGCGGGCAGATACCCCTTGATCAGGTAACTGGCTTGTACGTCGAAGCCTTGGAAGCCACGGATCAACGGCAGCTTTGTTTTGCGCGGTTCTTCAATGCTCTGCTCATCTGGGAGAAGGGCATCATCTTGGCTGGCAATCACCAGCTCAGGTTTGCGAGCGGCTGCAAGGATCGGATTCATCGCGTTCATGCTGCCACCCCCTGCTGCTGGCGGTATGTGTCCCAGTCATCGGAAGGCGGGGCGCTAACCATCCCATTTACACTGGCGGCAGCCTGCTCAGCTTCCCTCTCAGCGCCCACATCGGCGCATACGATGATTGGAAGCTCAGGCACCAGAGCGTGGGCAATCAATGCTGATCTCGCCATGTTGTTCTTGGTCAAAGCAGCGAAGCCCAGCGCCTTGAATCCGAAGATCTCCCTGATTGCATAGCCAGTGGCGACACCTTCGCAGATGAAAAGGTGTTCCACCTCTTTGGTGGGCATATCTACGGGAGGCTCGACGATGAACACTCCTGCCTTGCTCCCCCCAGCCAGCGAGGTCTTGCGTCCGCCATCCGTAACCAGCTCGGCACCAATGATCTCGGCCTTGTTGTCGCGGATGGAATGAAGCAGACAGCCCGCCCTGTAGCTGTATTGCTTGCCGTCGACCTCATGGTGATAGGTACGGGCAAGAGTGAACACAGGGAAGCCTGCATAACCCTTACGCTTCAAGTAAGGGTGTTCGGCGGCATCAATAATCAGAGCCTCATCAGCCATCAGGTTAGCTAGGGCTGCGGCAGCTTCCTCCTGGCGAGCCTCTTTTTGCCGTTGCTGCTCTGCGGCTTTGGCGGCCTTCTGGCGCTGCTTCTCGATGCGGGCATGGTCTGCGGCGCTCATAGGGCCAGAAAGCCCAAGATGGCTAGCCAGTGAACGGATCGCCTCGCTCATGCTTTGGCCTGTCGCTTGTTGATATAAACTCAGGCCATCGCCGCCCCTGCAATCGCAATGACTACACACCCAGACTCCCCGCGCTGCTTTCTCGGCTTTCCGCTCCTCCAGGCGAAAGCGATCCTTTCCCCCGCAGATAGGACAGGGGCCGTGCCTTTTGGGTTCTGGCAACTTAATGCCATTGGCTGTCAGGATCTCGCGCCATTGGCCATGTGCTGCTGCGGTCACTGCGGCGGCGCTGATGTTGTGATCCATCATTTGCAACCCCCTGCGCTACGGGCACCGATAACGCGAAGGGCGTTCAGCTTGCGAAGGAAAAGCCCCTCTCTGGGGATCTTCACTTCTACAGCTTCGGGCAGTTCAGGCAACCCTGCGGGCGCTGGATACTCCGCAAGAGTGGCGGCTATCTCTCGGCGGGCTGACGCAACTTCATAGCCAATCTGCGTAACCTGTTCTGAAATGTTATTGAGAGTTACCAGCCAGTGAATGCTCTGGGCTTGGCGCTGGGCGTAGTTGACACTACCCTGATTTCTGTTAATATCGGTCATATAAACATTACCTTTTGGTTTTAACAGGTCTCTTGGCGGATACCCTGTCGAAATTGAAAAAAACTGTATAAGTCCCTGCATATGCGGGGATTTTTTTTTGCAACTCACAGGCCAGCTCTACGGCTAATAAAATCCACGACATCGGAATGTCTGAATCGAATGCTGTTTGGCCCGATCTTGATCGCGGGGGGAAATTGCAAAGATTCGTCCTTCATCCAGCGATAGATGGTCGGACGTGAGATATTGAGCAGTGTGCAGGTGCTTGCGATGGTAATTAAGGATTGTGCTGGATTGGTCATAAGACCCCCTGTCGTTATTGCTTGGTGTTACTTGATTATACGGCACGTGCACACCTAAACAAGACCAAACAAAGCATCAGAACAGTGTCAACTAGATGAATTTAAAGGGTTTTTGTGTCAACTAGACGGGCTTGGGGGGAAATACGTCCCCAGCGCCAACCCGCGCCAAATGCGGGATTTTGTGAAAATGGGGAGATTGGGGTTCTCGGGGGAGGTATGAACAATAAGAAATAAGTAGCGTTAGTGATATGAATAAATGCCATAACAAAACCACAAAAAAACCCGCCTAAGCGGGTCTAGTTGTCGGGAGAATTGCCACATTGTCAGCCCGTAGCGCATCAAGGCGAGCCAGCCATAGGGTTAGCGCGGCCGCCTTTTCAATTTCATCTAAATATTTCCCCTTGCGTTAGGTTGTTAAGATCGCCAAAAACGTGCGTATTCCGGCGAAGTTGAACAGCCATTCCGGCCAACGTGAACACCCTGATCCTTAACGCGCTCACGTCACCCCGTTTCTAACTCGAGTGTTCAGATTGGGTCAACTCACTTCTCCTCTTTCTCATCGATTCTCCCTTCAGTGACAGCCGGTGAGCGTTGTGCATCAGCCGGTCCAGGATCGCATCTGCCAGAGTGTTGTCCCCCAAGCTCGCGTACCACTCTTCCGTTGGCAGCTGACTGACCACGACCGTCGAGTATTTCCCGTACCGATCATCCATGATCTCCAGCAGGGCGTTGCGCTGCTCGGCATTCACCGCTTCCAGTCCCCAGTCATCCAGGATCAGCAGCTCTATCCTTGCCAGTTGACCCAGCAGTCTGGCGTAACTGCCATCTACCTTGGCCTGGCTCAGCTCAAGTAGCAGACGCGGCAGCCGGTAGTAACGAGTGCTATGCCCTTGCTGACAGGCTTGGTAGCCCAGCGCACAAGCCAGGTAGGTTTTTCCACAGCCACAGGGGCCGGTAATGAGCAGGTTCTGGCCCCGGCGCAGCCACTCTCCTTGGGCCAGGTTTGCTACCTGTGACCGCTCTAGGTTGCGTGCTGACTGGTAGTCCAGCTCCTGCACCGTGGCCTGGAGTTTGAGCCTCGCCTGCTTGACCAGCCGAGCTTGTTTACGCTGCTCCCGGCTCAGTTGTTCGTGTTCGACCAGCAGGCTTAGCCGCTCGATGAAGGGCAGCCCTTCGTAGGTACTCGCCTGTTCAAGTTGTTGTTGCACGGCATCCGCCATGCCGGTCAGTTTCAGGTTTCTCAGGCGGGTCAGGGTTTGTTGGGTCATGGGACGTATCCTCTTTAGTGGAAGCTCTGGGGGCCGCGGATGTTCTCGTGCTCTTGCGGTAACTCTGGGTAGCTCAGCGGGCTTGCGGGCAGTTGGTCGCGGCCACTGGTCAGCACCGACTTGAGCTGCTTGAGCCGCACCAGTCCTTCCCGGTTAGCCAACTGGCAGCAAGCCTCGACCCGTGATGGCGGATACTCTCGACTAAGACTCAGTAGACCCAGGCAGAGTCGGTATGCCTGCTCGGCATGGGCTTTCTCTGCCAGCCGTTCGCTAACCCAGCACAAGGTGCCCGGTCCGATGTCAGCAGCCCACTGCTTAAGACGCCCTGGCGTCCAGCGTTGCTGCTTGCTGTGACGTTCCGGCATGTGCTCAGGGAGTGTGCTCATCCCCGGGATGGTTTTACGCGGATGGCTCGCGACCAGCTGTTGCTGGTGATAGACCTGAAGCAGGGTATCGCCCGCATGGAGCTCCAGTTGCTGACCCACATACTGGTGCGGCACTGAGTAATGGTGCTGCTCATAGCTGACGTGATAGTCGATGTTGACCTTGACCGTTTTGATGGCGACATAGCGATAGGGATGCACCGGTAGTGACCCCAGTGCCGGGCGGTCCAACTGCTCAAACGCTTCACGTCGGTTACCGGGCAGTTGCTTGAACGGGCGCTCGTTGAGCTCATTTAACAAAGCCCGGATGCACTGGTTGAGCTCGGCAAGCGAGAAGAAGGTCTGATGGCGTAGACGGGCCAGGATCCAGCGCTCGACGATCTGCACACCCACCTCGGCCTTGGCTTTGTCCTTAGGCTTGTAAGGGCGAGCTGGCATCACCGCCACCTGATAGTGCTCGGCCAACTGCTGGTAGCTGGGGTTGAGCTCGGGATCGTATCGGCAAGCCTTGCTGACACCGCTCTTGAGGTT
>NZ_JAPCJA010000079.1:0-13083 GCF_027707745.1 Aeromonas sp. QDB23 | reverse complement strand
GGTATTAGCTGGTCAAGGATGGCGATCATACCTCAGAAGCCGCGCCACGCCTCGCTCATATGAGGGGATGGTTAAGACAATGAGGTCAATTTCAGATGATTGATTTGTCTCGGCAGTGCGACAGACAACCATCTCGAACAATCCGTCTATCTGGTTTTCAAGCGTTGAGGGAATGGTTATGGAAAAGAAGCGTATCTACCTGTTTTGCTCTGCGGGCATGTCCACATCACTGCTGGTCTCAAAGATGAAGGCCCAAGCGGAAAAATATGATGTGCCGGTGCTGATCGATGCCTACCCGGAGACCCTGGCCGGCGAGAAGGGGCAGGATGCCGACCTGGTGCTGCTGGGCCCGCAAATCGCCTACATGCTGCCGGAAATCCAGCAGCAACTGCCGGGCAAACCGGTTGAGGTGATTGACACCCTGCTCTACGGCAAGGTCGACGGGCTGGGCGTGCTGAAAGCAGCCGTCGCCTCCATCAAGAAGAGCCTCGCATAGGTAAGGAGATCCCTGTGAGCAACATCATCGCATCGTTGGAGAAGGTCATACTGCCCATTGCCGTCAAGCTGGGCAAACAGCCTCATGTCAACGCCATCAAGAACGGCTTTATCAAGATGATGCCCCTGACACTGGTCGGGGCCATGTTCGTACTGATCAACAACGTGTTCCTGAGCTTTGGCGAAGGATCTTTCTTCTACTCCATCGGTGTGCGGCTCGATCCTGCCACCATCGCCACTCTGGACGGCCTCAAGAGCATCGGCGGCAACGTCTATAACGGCACTCTGGGGATCATGTCCCTGATGGCCCCCTTCTTTATCGGTCTGGCGCTGGCCGAAGAGCGCAAGACCGATCCCCTGGCCTCCGGCCTGCTGGCGGTGGCAGCCTTTATGACGGTCACCCCATTCAGCGTGGGTGAATCCTATGCAATTGGCGCCAACTGGCTGGGCGGAGCCAACATCATCTCCGGCATGCTGATCGGTATCGTCGTGGCCGAGATGTTCGCCTTTATCGTCCGTCGCAACTGGGTGATCACCCTGCCTGACAGCGTTCCGGCCTCGGTCTCCCGCTCCTTCTCCGCGCTCATTCCGGGCTTCATCATCCTCTCTATCATGGGGGTCATCTCCTATCTGCTGAGCGATGCGGGCACCAACTTCCACCAGCTGATCATGGACAGCATCGCCAAGCCGCTGTCCAATATGAGCGGTCTGGTCGGCTGGGTCTACGTGGTCTTCTCCTCCTTCCTCTGGTTCTTCGGGGTACACGGCATGCTGGCACTTACCGCGCTGGAATCCGGCATTTTGTTCCCGTTTGCCCTGGAAAACGTCGCCCTCTACAACCAGTACGGCTCGGTTGAAGCGGCCATCGCGGCAGGCAAAGAGTTCCACTTCTGGGCCAAGCCGATCACCGACTCCTTCGTCTTCCTCGGCGGTACCGGTGCCACCCTTGGCCTTATCCTGGCCATCTTTATGGTCTCCCGTCGCGATGACTACCGTCAGGTGGCCAAACTGGGTCTGCCCTCCGGCCTGTTCCAGATCAACGAGCCCATCCTGTTCGGCTTGCCGGTCATCATGAACCCCATCTTGGTAGTGCCCTTCATTCTGGTGCACCCGGTACTGATGGGGATCACCATGGCGGCCTACTACGCCGGGATCATCCCGCCCATCACCAACATTGCGCCATGGACCATGCCAACCGGCCTGGGCGCCTTCTTCAACACCAACGGCAGCGTGGCCGCCTTCTGTCTGGCGATATTCAACCTGGGGGTCGCGACCATGATGTATATCCCCTTCGTGTTGATTGCCAACAAGGCGCAGAACGTCATCGATGAAGAAGAGGAGAGCGAAGAGGATATCGCTCTGGCCCTGAAGTTCTGATGACCCGTGTTCTGATAACCAACGTTTCGATGACAACAGGGGAGGAGCAAGGCTCCTCCCCTACCAGCCTGGAGAAATCACCCATGCAGTATCGTTTTCCGGATAACTTCTGGTGGGGCAGCGCCAGCTCGGCCCCGCAGATGGAAGGCGCCGCCAACCGCGGCGGCAAATCCGCCAACATCTTTGACTACTGGTTCGCCATCGAGCCCGAGCGTTTCCACAACGGGGTTGGCCCGACCAATGCCTCCACCTTCTATGACAACTTCGAGAGCGACATCAGGCTGCTCAAGCAACTGGGGCACAACAGTTTTCGTACCTCCATCTCCTGGTCACGGCTGATCCCGGACGGCACTGGCGAGATCAATCAGGAGGCGGTCAGCTTCTACAATGCCGTCTTTGAGCGGCTGCTGGCCGAGGGGATCACCCCGCTTATCAACCTCTACCACTTCGACATGCCGATGTGCATGCAGGAGCGTGGCGGCTGGGAGAGCCGGGAAGTGGTGGCCGCCTATGTGCGCTACGCCACCCGCTGCTTCGACCTGTTTGGCGGCCGAGTCAAACACTGGTTCACCTTCAACGAGCCGATCGTGCCGGTCGAGTGTGGCTATCTTGGCCACTATCACTACCCCTGCGTAGTCGATTTCGGCCGGGCGGCGACGGTTGCCTACCACACAGCGCTGGCCCATGCCGGTGCCGTGCAGGCCTATCGCGCCTGTCAGCATGATGGCGAGATCGGCATCATCCTCAACCTGAGCCCGACCTATCCCCGCTCACAGGATCCGGCAGACATCGCCGCCTCCCGCATCGCGGATCTGCTGCTCAACAAGAGCTTCCTCGATCCGGCCATGAAGGGGAGCTATGACCCGGAACTGGTCGCCCTGCTGGCGCAGTATGACTTGCTGCCGCAGATCGAAGAGGGTGACAAGGCACTGCTCGCCGCCGGTAAAGTGGATATCCTCGGCATCAACTACTACCAGCCCCGTCGGGTCAAAGCCAAAGAGGTGGCTTGGCATGGTGTGCCGCGCACGCCGGAAGATCTGTTCGACTACTACGAAATGCCGGGCCGCAAGATGAACCCTCACCGCGGCTGGGAGATCTACGAAAAAGGGATCTACGACATTCTCACCGACCTGCGGGTCAACTACGACAACCTGCCCTGCTATATCTCCGAAAACGGCATGGGGGTCGAGGGTGAAGATCGCTTTATCGGTGTCGAGGGGCGGGTAGAGGATGACTATCGTATCCAGTTCATTCGCGAGCACCTCGAGTGGCTGCATCGCGCACTGGAAGAGGGCAGTGCCTGCCGCGGCTATCACCTGTGGACCTTTATCGACAACTGGTCGTGGCTCAATGCCTACAAGAACCGTTACGGCTTGGTCCGACTCGATCTGGAGAGCCAGCAGCGCACCATCAAGAAGAGTGGCTACTGGTTTGCCGAGGTCGCGCGCAACCATGGTTTCAATTAACGGCTTTCACTAACGGTTTCAATCAACGCATTCACGTAAGGAACGACACATGTTCGATCTGGACAACATCACTGAAGAGGCCGCCACCTGCAACGATCTGGAAGAGGTGGTAATGGGGCTCATCATCAACTCCGGGCAGGCCCGCAGTCTCGCCTACACCGCCCTGAAAAAAGCCAAGGAGGGGGATCTGGCCGCCGCTCATCAGCTGATGGCCCAATCCCGCGAGGCGCTCAATGCCGCCCATCTGGTGCAGACCCAGCTGATCGAGGACGATCAGGGCGAAGGCAAGATCCCGGTCACTCTGGTGCTGGTGCATGCCCAGGATCACCTGATGACCTCCATGCTGGCCCGTGAGCTGATCAGCGAGCTGATCGAGCTGCACGAAAAGCTGCAGAGCAAGTAACCTCCGGACGGGGCGCCAGGCCCCGTCATCGGCCCGCAGATCAGGAAGCGACTCATGAGCGTCAAAACAATCCGGGAAACCGAACTGTTTAACAACAAACCGTTCCACATGTTCATCTACAACAAGCAGGTGAGCGGAACCGGTTTGCACCAGCACGACTACTACGAGTTCACCCTGGTACTGACCGGTCGTTACTATCAGGAGGTCAACGGCAAGCGGGTGCTGCTGGAGCGGGGGGATCTGGTGTTTATCCCGCTCGGCTCCCGCCATCAGAGCTTCTACGAGTTCGGCACCACCCGCATCTTCAACGTCGGGATCACCCGTACCTATTTCGACGAACACTTCAAATACCTGCTGCCGGAACACTTCGTCGCCTCCCAGGCCTATGCGCTCAAGAGCGAGTTCCTCAGCTACATCGAGTCGGTGCTGGTCTCGCCGGGATTTCGGGAAGAAGCGCTGACCGAATTTCTCGAAGTGGTGACCTACGCGGTGATGAACCGGCTGCGTCACTACAAGGACACCTCTGCCAGCGACGATCTTCCGATCTGGCTCCACGAAACCGTGGAGCGGATGCACGATCGCCCCCTCTTTGCCGAGGATGCGCTGGCCAACATGGTCTCGCTCTGTGGCAAGAGCCAGGAGTACCTGACCCGGGCCACCCGGCGCTACTACAACAAGACGCCGATGCAGATCATCAACGAGATCCGGGTCAACTACGCCAAGATGCAGCTGGAAGTCACCAACAACTCGGTGGCCGATATCGCCTTCGAGACCGGCTACAACGACGTCAGCCTCTTTATCAAAAACTTCAAGAAGCTGACCTCGTTTACCCCGGGCAGTTACCGCAAATATCTCTACCCAAAATTTGAAAGCCCGGCCTGATGCCGGACCCGAACTCCATGTAAAAAGAACAGATTGCACTACAGAGCACAGTACCTGACCAGCCCCTGCCACAGAGGGCTGCGGCCACTCTCACCCTGATGACAGAGCGGCCACCGTTAAACCGATAAAGATCGATGAAGAGGGATTTATGAGCGAGAAGATCAAGGTAGTCACCATAGGCGGCGGCAGCAGCTACACCCCCGAGCTGGTCGATGGTTTCATCAAGCGCTATGCCGAGCTGCCCATCAGCGAGCTGTGGCTGGTGGATATCCCCGCAGGCGAAGAGAAACTGAACATCATCTTCGATCTCTGCCAGCGGATGATCCGCCAGGCGGGCATCCCCATGACCCTGCACAAAACCCTAGATCGCCGCGAAGCACTGCCTGGCGCCCACTTCGTCACCACCCAGCTGCGGGTCGGCCAGTTGCAGGCGCGGGAGAAGGATGAGCGAATCCCCTTGAGCCACGGCATGCTGGGGCAGGAGACCAACGGCGCGGGCGGACTGTTCAAAGGGCTGCGCACCATTCCGGTCATCTTCGACATCATCCGCGACGTTGAAGCGCTCTGCCCGGATGCGTGGCTTATCAACTTCACCAATCCGGCTGGCATGGTGACCGAAGCGGTGCGCCGTCATACCAACTTCCGCCGCTTTATCGGGGTGTGCAACATTCCGGTCGGCATGCAGATGTTTGTGCGTGATGCCCTCAAACTGACCGAACAGGATCACCTCTCGATGGACTTGTTTGGCCTCAACCATTTGGTCTTTATCGGTGACGTGCTGGTCAACGGCGAGTCACGCTTTGACGAGCTGCTGGAAGGGGTCGCCGATGGCAGCCTCACCCGTGCCAGCTCGGTCAAGAACATCTTCGATCTGCCGTTCGACCCCGGTTTTATCCGCGGCCTGCGCCTGCTCCCCTGCTCCTACCTGCGTTACTACTTCAAGGAGAAAGAGATGCTGGGGATCGAGATGGGCGAGTTCTACAAGGGCGGCGCCCGGGCTCAAGTCGTGCAGCAGGTCGAGAAGAAGCTGTTCGAGCTCTACCAGAACCCCGAGCTGTGCGAGAAGCCCAAGGAGCTGGAGTTGCGTGGCGGCGCCTACTACTCCGATGCCGCCTGCGAGGTGATCAGCGCCATCTACAACGACAAGCAGAGCGAGCACTACGTCATCGTGCCCCATCAGGGCCATGTCACCAATATCCCGGCCGACTGGACGGTGGAGATGAGCTGCCTGATCGGACGTGACGGCGCCATCCCCCACCCGCGCCTCACCCGCTTTGACGACAAGGTGAACGGGCTGGTGCACCTCATCAAGAGCTTCGAGATCGCCGCCGCCAAGGCCGCCATCAGTGGCAACTTCGACGACCTGCTGTTGGCGATGAACCTCAACCCGCTGATCCACTCCGACAACGATGCCCGCATCGTCGCCCGCGAGCTGCTGCTGGCCCACCGCGAACACCTGCCCAACTTCGCCGCCGCCATCGACGCCCTCGCCTGAGGCCAGCACGCCCCGCCCGAACCGGCGGGGCGCTTAACCGCAAGGGAACCCTCATGAGCAAGAGATTGATCATCAACGCCGACGACTTCGGCCTCTGCCGCGCCCAGAACTACGGCATCGTAGAGGCGTTCGAGCACGGGGTCGTCAGCTCCACCAGCGCTATCGTCACCTCCCCCGCTATCGAACACGCCGCCTGGCTGGCCGAACGCTTTCCCGAACTGCCAGTCGGGCTGCACTTTATGCTCAGCTGGGGGAAGCCGCTCACGCCGCTCACCTCGCTGGTGAACGAGCAGGGCGAGCTCAACAAGGGGATCTGGCACAAGAGCGAGGCGGGAGAGCTGGATCTGGCCGAGATATCCGGCGAGCTGGCGAGTCAGTACCAGCGCTTTGTCGAGATCTTCGGCCAGCAACCGACCCATATCGACAGCCACCACCATGTTCATATGCTGCCGACTATCTACCCGCTGGTGGAGACCTTCGCCAAGGCGCATGACCTGCCCCTTCGCATCGACCGGGGCGAAATAGCCCGCCACGGTCTGACCGTCACCCACTCGCAAAGCTGCGAACGGTTTGACGACCGCTTCTACGGCGCGCAGCTGACCCAGGCCAACCTGCTGCAACTGCTCGATGAGGCCAGTGAACAGGGGGCCCATTCGCTCGAGATCATGTGCCACCCCTCCTTTATCGATCTGGAGATGCAGGTCAGCTCCTACTGCCAGCCCCGCCTCAACGAACTGGCGATCCTGACCGACCCGTCCCTGCCCGCCCTTATCGCCGAGTGCGGCTACCGCCTTACCAGCTATCGGGAGTGGCAACCGTAATAGTGATGACAAGGGGAGCCGGTACGGGGCTAGGGAGTGACCCGTGCTTTTGTGACGGGGCCGGTAAATTCACTGCTGTGTCACATTTGAGTAGGGTATATCCTTGTATATTCTGCACATTTCCTTCACAACCTGCCTGATTGGGCAAATGCCGTGATCCTTCCCCCCAGTGACCTTTCAGCATGGAGCATGTCACATGAAAATCACCCCTATCGCCATCGCATTGCTGGCGGCCAGTTCGGCCAATGCCGCAAGCCCCGCCAAACCCACCGCCCAGACCATTTATCTCGGTGGCGATATCGTTACCGTCAATGATGCGGCTCCGACGGCGCAGGCGCTGGCCATCAAGGATGGCCGCATTCTGGCGCTGGGCAGTGAGGCCGACATTCTCACGCTGCGTGATGGCGAAACCCGAGTGGTCGACCTGCAGGGCAAGACCCTGATCCCGGGCTTTATCGATGCCCATGGTCATGTGTTCAACACCGGTATCCAGGCGCTCTCCGCCAATCTGCTGGCACCACCGGATGGGGCGGTAAACAGCATTGCGGCCCTGCAACAATCGCTGCGAAACTGGGTCGCCAAGCCGCAAAACAAGGCGCACGGGATCATACTGGGTTTCGGTTATGACGACTCCCAGCTCAAGGAGGGGCGCCATCCCACCCGTCAGGAGCTCGATGCCGTATCACAGGAGCTCCCGGTGCTCATCATTCATCAGTCCGGTCACCTCGCGACACTCAATAGCAAGGCGCTGGCGCTGGCCGGATTCGGGCCTGACAGCAAGGATCCGGAAGGGGGCAAGATCCGCCGTGAAGCGGACGGCAAAACGCCCAATGGGGTACTGGAGGAGACGGCCTTCTTTGGCACCTTGATGTCGATGTTCGCCAACTTGAATGACAGAGAAAACGAGGCAATTTTCAAGGCAGGCATGACACTCTATGCCAGCTTCGGTTACACCACGGCTCAGGAGGGACGCGCCTCTACCTCCGCGGTCAAGACCATGTACCAGCTGGCCCAAAAAGAGAAGCTGCCCCTCGACGTGGCGGCCTATCCCGATATCCAGATTGCGCGGGATGTCATTGCCCCACCCTACTACTCCAGCAGCTACATGAACGGTTTTCGGGTCGCGGGAGCCAAACTCAACCTCGATGGATCCCCCCAGGGAAAAACCGCTTGGCTGACCCAGCCCTATTTTGTTCCCCCTGCCGGGCAAAAGGCCGATTACAAGGGCTATCCCAGCATGAGCGACGAACAGGCCGCCAGCTATATCGAACTGGCGCAGCGCAATAGTTGGCAACTGCTCACCCACGTCAACGGCGATGCAGCCATCGATCAGCTGATCAAGGGGATTGAGGCCAGCGAGAAGCAACATGGCAAGCCGGATCGTGGCTTTGTCGCCATCCATGCCCAGACCGCCCGCAAGGATCAGGTCGCCTCATTCCAGCGACTCGGCATCTTCCCCTCCTTCTTTCCGATGCATACCTTCTACTGGGGGGATTGGCACAGTGACTCTGTGCTTGGCAAAGAGCGGGCACAACATATCTCCCCCACCGGATGGGCCCGTGAACTGGGGATGATTTTCACCTCGCACCATGATTCCCCCGTGGCATTACCTGACGCCATGCGGGTCTATTATGCGACCGTCAACCGGGTCAGTCGTACCGGGCGCCTTATCGGGCCGGATCAACGGGTCTCCGCTCTGGATGGACTGAAGGCACAGACGCTGTGGGCGGCAACCCAATACAAGGAGGAGCACGACAAAGGTTCTCTGGAGGTCGGCAAGCTGGCAGACCTGGTGGTGCTCTCGGCAAACCCGCTCAAGGTGAAACCGGAAACTCTGGCCGATATCCGGATCGAAGAGACGATAAAGGAGGGGGTCTCCATCTACCAACGTGACGGGCAGACAGCTCAGGAGTCCACAGGCTGTACGGACTCTGCACGCTGCAGTGCGGTGGCCACGACAGCCATGGTGGCAGCAGGCCTATTGCATCATCAGCCACACTAGACCCCATGGCCTGACGCCTTCCTGCGTTGGGCCATGCCTCTCCCACCAAAACCGCAGATACGATAAAGCCCAAGCGATTGAATCGCTTGGGCTTTCTCTTAATATGGCGGAGGAGGTGCCCGCCGCAATCAAGTCCAATCAACTCCACACAAACCCAACACACCATTTACTATCAGTAAGTTATAGCCAAGTATTGTCCAATCCATCCCAATCACATATTACCACTGCGCATGCCTGGTGGCATACTGCGTGGCATATTCAATTCTCAAGGAGGTTCCCTGATGGCAATCCTCACCGATACCAAAGCTCGTAACATCAAGCCGGAAGATAAACCCCTTGCTCACGGTGGCGTTACAGGCTTGACGCTACACCCTTCTACCGCCAAGGGCAGAGGCAAGTGGGTATTCCGCTATGTCAGCCCACTGACAAAGAAACGGCGGAATGCAGGCCTCGGGACTTACCCCGAGATATCCATCGCTGATGTAGCTCGAGACGCACAGGCAATGCGGGAACAGCTGGCGAATAACCTGGATCCGCTAGAGGTCCGACTGCAGGAGCAGAACAAGCCGAAGATCCCGACGTTGGAAGCATCTGCCAGATTGGTCTACGAAAGCTTGCTACCAGGTTGGAAGAACCCCAAACACGGTAAGCAATGGATCACCACATTGGAGCAATATGCCTTTCCTACCATTGGCGCTATCTCCATTGATGCGATAACCCCAGCTCATATCGCTTCAGTTCTGCAACCGATATGGCTGACGATCCCGGAAACAGCAAGCCGTGTTAAGCAGCGCCTACACGCAGTGATGGCTTGGGCATGGGCTCACGGCTATATCTCCGCAAACCCGGTGGATGTGGTGGGTCACTTACTACCGGCACAACCCAGCAAGTCTGTGCGGGTAGAACACCAGCCTGCGATGCCTTGGCGTGATATCCCTGCATTTGTGCAAAAACATCTGAGAACAACTCAACAGTACGATGTAACCCGCTCAATGCTGGAGTTCTTGATCCTGACCGCATGCCGCTCAGGTGAAGTCAGAGCCATGAAGTGGTCAGAAGTAGACTTGGAGGCAAAGATCTGGACCTTGCCTGCCGAGCGTATGAAAGCCAAGCAACAACATCGTTTTCCGTTATCTCTTCGTGCCGTCGAAATCTTGATGGGATTAAGGGGATTGCATGACGAGTTGGTATTCCCATCCCCCAGAGACCAGGTACCGCTCTCAGACACAGTGCTGACGATGTTTCTGAGAAGAACCAAAGCGGCGAGCTCTACTCTTGGCCGAATGGCAACTGCCCATGGCTTTCGTTCCAGCTTTCGGGACTGGTGCAGCGAGCAAGGCTATGCGCGAGATCTCGCTGAGCGAGCATTAGCCCATACGGTGCAAAACAAGGTAGAGGCTGCGTACCACCGCACAGACTTGCTAGATCAGCGACGCCCGATGATGGATGCTTGGGCTGAGTTTGTGGTTGGCAATTTGCCAACTAAATAAGAAGGAAGCGGCCCTGATGGGCCGCTTCCTTAAATGTTCTTTTTAGCTTTCTTAGCCGTTGATGGCATTTTGCCAAAGCAATGCTGCTCTGACAGTTCCTGAACCCGCTTGCCCCCAGTGACGGGAGCTTCTACTGGTGCTGTACCGTTCTGAGAGGGGCTGTGGGGGAGGTTCCTATGGCCTACTCACCATTTTTCATAAAGCGTGGAAAACCGGAGCAGGAGCCGAGCGGCAGCGGATGGAGGATCCCGATAACTTGGAACGGATGGTGTCGATCCTTTCGTTCGTGGCGGTCCGTCTGTTACAGCTGAGGGAAAGCTTCACGCTGCCTCAAGAACTCAGAGCCCAGGGGTTACTGCGGGAAGCAGAGCATGTAGAACACCAGTCATGTGAAACGGTGCTGACCAAGGATGAATCCGTCATTCCGCACCTGATTTTGCTATTTTCGGTGCTTGACGGCGATCGGCCATTCTGATCTATTACTCTCTTT
Source organism: Aeromonas sp. QDB23 (assembly GCF_027707745.1). Classification (NCBI taxonomy): domain Bacteria; kingdom Pseudomonadati; phylum Pseudomonadota; class Gammaproteobacteria; order Aeromonadales; family Aeromonadaceae; genus Aeromonas; species Aeromonas sp. QDB23. The sequence goes on along the minus strand of NZ_JAPCJA010000079.1, from coordinate 2,162 downwards.
TGCAGGTAGATCATCATGGCCGCTCCCGCTATCTCCATCCGTAACCTCGATCACCTTGGTTTGGTCGCCGCACTCTGCCAAGAACTGGGCATTGCCCGCATGATCGATGCCCTGCTCCCCAAAACCCCGCCTTTCAAGGTCTCACATGGTGAAGCCTTGGTCGCCATGATAGTGAACGGCCTCGGCTTTCACAGCCACACCCTGCACATGTTCCCGCAATTCTTCGCTAACAAGCCGGTTGAGCGCCTGATTGGCCCCGGGATCTGTGCTGATGACCTCAATGATGATGTGCTCGGTCGCTGTCTCGATGCCCTCTTTGAGGCCGATGTCAGCGCCTTGTATCAGGTGATGGCGGCGCAAGTTGTCGAGCGGCTGGGGCTCAAAAGCACCGCAGTGCACCTCGATATTACCAGCTTCCACGTCGATGGCGCCTATGACTGTGCCGATGGGGATCTGGTCGGTAAGCTGCAACTGGTGCGTGGTTATAGTCGTGATCACCGGCCAGAGCTGAATCAAGTGATCCTTGAGCTCATCTGTGAAAATCAGGCCGGCCTACCTGTCTATATGCAGGCCCTGAGCGGCAATAGTAATGACACCAAAGCCTTTGCCCAGACGGTTCGTCGCCATTTGAGCAGTCTCAAGGCCGCGCAGGAGTGCCGTTATCTGGTCGGCGATGCCGCCCTGTACTGCGCCGATACCTTGCAATTACTGGCGCAACAGCAGCAACTATTTGTGACCCGGGTGCCCGTCACTCTCAATGAGGCAAAGCAGGCCGTGGCAACCATAGGTGCACAACCGCTGACCGCTCTGGGCAATGGCTATCATGGCCGTTGGCAACACGCGAATTATGCCGGGGTCGCGCAACGTTGGTTGCTGGTGCGCAGCGAACAGGCCAGCCACCGCGAGCAGCAGACATTGGCCAAAAACCTGCTCAAAGACAGTACCCGCGAGCTCAAAGCCTTCGCCAAATTGTGTGCCCGACGCTTTGCTTGTGAGGCGGATGCACAAGCTGAGTTGAGCCGTTTTACCGCCAGCTTGATGCTGCTGCAACTGGATGCCGAAGTGGTAGGTGAACCCGTTTATACAGGACGTGGCAGACCCAAGCGTGGCGAAGAGCCAATTGGCCATCAGTTTCAAATCACTGGGTTGGCGGCAACTAGCCTGGCTTGCGTTGAAGAGGCCCGCAACCAGACCGGGGTGTTCATCCTGGCGACCAATGACCACAGCGATACGCTGACCATGGCCGAACTGTTGGCCACCTATAAAGCGCAGCAGAATGTCGAACGGGGCTTTCGTTTTCTCAAGAGCCCGGAGTTTTTAACCTCCTCACTGTACCTGAAAAAGCCGGAGCGGATTGAAGCGTTGCTCATGGTGATGACCTGTAGCCTGATGATTTACGCAGCGTTGGAGCACCGGATCCGGCAGGGATTAGTGGAGCAGAATCGCAGTGTGGCGGATATGAAAAAGAAACCGACCCAGCAGCCGACGGCCCGTTGGATCTTTTTGCGCTTTGGTGGCATCCATGAATATCGACTGGGAGAAGCTCCGCCACAAGTAACGGAGCTAACAGGAGACCAGCAGATCATTTTGGAGGTATTGGGTGAGCGCTATCGGCAAATTTATTCCTAAATCAGGTGCGGAATGTCGGTTACAGTGGGCTTACATGGCGATAGCCAGATTGGGAGGTTTTATGGACAGCAAGCGAACCGGGATTGCGAGCTGGGGCACACTCTGGGAAGGCTGGCAAACACTGCAAAGTAAACTGGATGGCTTTATTGCCGCCAAAGAGATGATGGCGTTAGGGATCGAGATCTGATCAAGAGACAGGTCTGTGGACGGTGCTACTAAGCGTGAAATGACTAACTCGGTTGCTGAACCTTTCCAGGTTATCCAACTGACTGAAGACACCGCTTACGCGATGATGAAAGAGTGTGTCCAAGGTACCGATGGCAAGTGGTCGTTTAACTACGGCAACAAGATCATCAACTTCGCTGACAATAGCGTCACTCCGGTGAGCGACATTGTCAGTCTGTCGGCTTTTATCCATTAAAAAGAAATGGAATAAAAAACGGCGTTCTATGTCATCTAAGGAAGGTGCGAATAAGCGGGGAAATTCTTCTCGGCTGACTCAGTCATTTCATTTCTTCATGTTTGAGCCGATT
>NZ_JAPCJA010000078.1:0-13280 GCF_027707745.1 Aeromonas sp. QDB23 | reverse complement strand
TTTCGCTACGCTCTATAAAAGCCAGGCTGGCCAACTCCTGCAACTGGCTGCGAGGTGCGCCACTGGCAAAGCCGAAGCCAACTTATTGATTACAATTAAAAACTGAATGGTAATCTGAAAATTAAACCATGTTCATAGTCAGAAGTCCGATACCTCCAGCCAACACCAATATACCTAAAACAACTATGGCTCGTAGCCCACTTATCGATCTTTTCTGAGACTCCGCGACAGCCTCTAACTTGCTGTTCAATTCGCCAAATTGTTTAGCAATGCAGCTATCAATTGCTGCGCGGCCTTGTTCAAACTGATCAGGTGTTACGAACGTCAAGGCTGCTACGTCACGCCTTAGTTTAAACTGTTCATCTTTGATCTGGCCTAGAAGGTCATTAAGTGACGTCAGGCGACCTTCAAACTCTTCAAATTTATTCGAGTTCTTCGTAACCCATTCACCCTGTTCAGTAGCTAGATTTGCGAGGGTTGATTTCGCAGCCTCTATCTCTGTTCTTGCATCGTTAACTGCGCTTAACAGGCCATTAAACTCTGCCACTTGCGCCGATTGCTCTTCGAGTGAATCGATTACTCGGTGTAGTTTCTGTATGTCATTCACCAATTAATCCCCTTGTATTGGCTGGTAAGTTTTTCAAGCCTATTTGCTAGTGGAGCTAACAAAGTGTGATAGGAGAACGGATCCCCTAGCTCTTCATTTACCTCCCCAAGAACATCCAAATCATCAAATTTCTCATGGACCAAACGAGCAAAGCGGCTTCGCGCATTTTCAGAGAACATTGGCTTTAGCTGCATAGTTTTTCGGACCAGCTCTAGTGCTTCATCCCTATTATCACTAATCAATCGATCAAAAGACGCTGCCATTCTTCGCTCTCCATCTGCATCATCAAACTCATCGGAAGCTAGTCGCAGTACACCGCTCAAGTAGTTCAAGAATGCATTATCTTTGTATGACTCTAGGAATCGAGAAAGTTGACCTCGTAGGAGCGTCATCTTCTCGCTGCCTACTAGATGTTCCGTGCGCTCTTCTTCATCAGTTTCAAAAAATACTGATGGCCATATCTTCGCCGACACAGAATTCTCAGCCATATTGAGCAGAAGTTGGCTCGACTTGTCGTGCCTGAAATAACCCTCTAGCTTCTCCTTAAATTCTTTGTCGTCCATCCTGCCTTCAGCGAATAAACTACATTGTTCATAAACGTTCTTCTGTGACTGGCGACGGTTGTAGACAAAATGGTCATAGGACCAGAGTAAAAGAACAAGAAAGATAAATTGCGATTTATCGATAGACCCTTTTCTTAACTTGTCGCAGAGAATTTTGTAGTACTGGTTATCACTACTGAACACATCCGCGAGTTTGAACTCAGGATCATACTTTCTGACGGTATGCTCAATTTTATTTTCAAGACCTTCTTCCGATAGGCACTGGAACTCGACATAGAGCGTGCCATTAAAAAAGTCTTCGATTACCCAGTCAGAAACAATACCTAATTGAGAAAGACGGTAGATAGCCTTTTCCAATTTATACTTTTCCGTACCAAACTGCCTGGCAGTAATGGTCACCGTGTTGTGTTCCTGATTGTACTTAAAGAATTCGTATACGTTTGCCATCAACTTGAACTCATCATTGATTGTGTCCAAGCTGTTTGTCATCAGGAACAGATTTGTGTTCAGGTCGCTATCTCGACTCAATAACTTCACGTACTCCTTCAGATCTTTGACGTTCGTACTAGCGTCCCAAATCTTGTCGAGAATAGCTGAATTGGGCTCTTTTGTGAGAAGCACATAGCAATCTGCGGGTACTTCCTTGAATAATTTTTTATCTCGCCCTGCCCTGCCTTCTTCCTGATACAAGGCTTCCATCGACCCAGGTATTCCGAAGTGAACCGTATAGGCAATATTCCCCTTATTCACGCCCATTCCGAATGCCTTAGTAGCAGTAAGTAGGCGGTATTTATTTTCTTTAAAATCGTCTTGAACTTGGCGCTTATATCTATCGAAAGCCTCTCCCTGTAATACCCCCATTTTCGGAGCAGACCCCGAAAAATATCTAACATCCATATTCAAGAGTGTTGAAATTCGGCCCGCTAAGCTATGACAACCCTTAGACCCGTTGACGGTGGCAGTGAATATGATTCCCGCCTTATTGCCATATTCCCCGTCGGAATTCCATTTACGCTCCATTTCAGAAACAAGTTCGACGGCTGCATCAACTTTGCGGCCTTTATCGTCGATAACGTGGAATGAGAGTTCCTCGCGAGTGAAGTCCATGGGTGTGCGGACAAAATCATCGGGGATATCAAACTCTGTTTGAATATCCTTTAGGACGTTAACTGATGCGGTTGCAGTTAGGCCTATATAAATTGCACTGGGAGCAAACCGTCCAATTGTATTTGCCAGGTTAAGATAAGACGTCCTGAAATCATGCCCCCACTCAGACAAACAGTGAGCTTCATCGATCACCGCGTAGGCAAATGAGAGATCTAGTCCGATAGCCAACATCTCTTTTCTAAACGCATGGGTTTGGAATCGCTCAGGCGATATGAAAACGAAGAAGTACTTACCACGTCCGAAATCGCTCTGAACTTTGGCCTTCTCTCCTGCCTTCAAATCACTAGTAATAAAATTGCTTCGAGTGAAGCCGATGCTATCCAAATCGGCTTTCTGGTCATACATCAAACTCTTTATCGGACACACGACAAAGCTAACAGCTGGTTGCAGAACCGCAGACAGCTGGTAACAAATCGACTTACCCGAACCTGTAGGCAACAATCCTATTGTGCCGTTTCTCGAAAGTGCAGATCCTATGATACCAACCTGCCCTTCCCTGAAATCTACATCCTCTAGGTATGGTAGAAACAGGTTGCTGAGGAAGTATCTCAGAGACTCTCGCTGCTCGCTGCCTGGGCTAAGATCTAGCTTGTAGGCAATGGGATCACTGCATGAAAGCTCGAAGAAGTCATAGTCAATTAATTGACTGGTTTCTATTGAAACAGCATCAGAATCTTCGAAGTATCGATAGAAATCGAAGTAATCCGTACGTGAATATATGACGTCTTTGTTAACTTGAAAGGAATCGTCATAACGCTCCAGTATGCTGAAGTCGATGAATATATTTTCACCAGACCGTTCGCTCGGAAGCTCATCTGATTCGATCAGCGCTACTTCAATTCGCCTTTCTTCAATACCAATGAGACGCAAGAGATTCGATAACAAATCGTTCAGGTCGTCTAGTGCCGCTTCAGCAAAATCTGTGCCATCACGATTGACTATGAATAGTTTTTTCAACTCTCCTAGTCTGATCTGACCGCGTTCAAGAAGCTCCAATAACAGTAACTGGAAACGCAACGCCGAGGTCAGCCTCAATCGTGGGTCGGTAACATCAGCTCCATTTTCATAAACCTCTTGGTAATTCAATAAAGAAATACCATTAGGAGGCGTTAGGACACCGTCACGCTCTAGGCCATCTACGATCTGAATGTGAGAAATAATCGAATTTATCTTACTGATAAATGACTGGTTCTCAGATGCCAGTTCTTGAACAGTGAACCGAACAGTCTTCAGTCCCTGGGTTTCAGTAAACAAATCCCTCATCTCATCTAACTGCTGAGAATTTTGGTGTTGCTGACCGTCTATCTCAATAATTAAACCAACTTGAGGAATGTAAAAATCTACCTGTCGGTTCTGGAATTGTTCAACGTAGACCTGAGTCATATCGTAAATCTGGACTTCAGGGAGCATTAGCTGTTTTACAAAAATGTACTTACCGAAATACTTCGGAATCAGCTCATCAAAAAACCTTTTCGCTGGGTAGCTTCCAGACTGTTTGTTGCCTCGAATTAATCTGTTCCAAAAAACTGACTTATCTGACAAAAGAGCCTGAGTTGGTGTATTAAGAGCGCTCTGTTCCAGCTCAATGCCAAATGCTTTCCTCAGTTTTCGCGAGGCTATTGTAGGCTTCCCTCTCTGAAGTATGTTTTTAAGAACTTGAATTGCTCCAAATAGCTGACCAGACGCCACTTCAGACGAGATAGAATAGTTGAGAAGATTATGGAAAATGAAGTTATGGTTGGTTCTCGCGTAGTTAGCAGAAAACTTCTTGCTTACAAGCCTACGACTAGACTTCGGCCTGACATATCCAGATAGTTCACTTTCATCCGCCAGCGAGTCGATGATTGGGTTGTACAAATCTGAAAATAGTTGGTTATTGTGCTGTTGTTCAATGCTGTCAGTACTTAGCTCTAATCTATAGAGAGTTTTGACCAACGTAAAAATGTAAATACTTGAATTCGGGAAAGCTTGAGATAGACAGCGTGTTATCTCATCAGTTGTAGCCCCCGAAGTTAATACGTCGTCAACGATAAGAAATGTCGGATTTGAATTCGCTTCTATTGAATCAACTTCGGCTTTATAGGCCCCTCCGACCTGCTGTCGTCTTTGTACTGCACTGCAATTAGTCGATTTAACTAATACGTGCTTTTTCTCTAATATCTTAGGTTGGTAAGTAGCCCCTAAAGCAACAGCCAGCGACTTGCCCAAGGTATCTAATGCTTTATCGCCATCTTCAGCCCTAAGCTCAGCGTGACCTAACGCTCGAACAACAATATCTATAACTGGAAATGAAGGAGCTAGCTCAACAGTCTTGTTAACCCAGCGGCGTACAGAAGGATTCTTGTTATCTTTGAAAGACCAAACTTCCTGTTTGACACCATCTAAATAGAATCCCAGATGAAGTTTATTTCCAGATTGTATTAACTCAGAACGTCCCGTTGTTGCGGAACTCGGTGTCGAGTTTTTTCCAATAAGCTCGGAGAGATTGCTTACTCCCTTATGTGACGAATCGATCTCCGAGGCAGAACCCCAATCTACTGAGAAAAACTCAACTCCTGCATTGAAAGCAGCGTCTCGATCTAGGTTGCTATCTCCTAAATAAATTGACTCGTCGGCGCTAACACCGAAATACTCGAGAATACGAGTAACGCCCTCATGGCTCGGCTTATGCTGCGTTACATCATGGTAGGCTACTACATAATCAACAGAGATACTGAAGTGTTTGAGTAGACCCTGAACGTAATTCGAAGGCGCATTCGAGAAGATAGCAACCTTGATTCCAACTGACCGAGCCGTTGTAACAAGGCCGACAACGCCCTGATAAACGGCACAACCATTAAAGTACCTGTGTATGTCTCTCCATCGGCCAGCTGACCGAAATGGTTCGAGGCTTGATGTATCAATAAGCGTGTCATCAAGATCGAGGACGATGACCTTTATCACAGCAGGCCACCGTTTGATTTCAACGATCTAAATGAACTCGCGATGTCTTTTAATTGAAGCTGAATATCTTCATAAGATTCGCTCGTGTAGGGTATCGCCTTTCCTTCGTTAACTAGATGTTGCGTTCCTGAAATTGCCTTGATAGTAAGATCTGGATACCTAGCTTTCTGTGCGTCAGGAACGAAGACAGGACGCTCCATAGAGAGAGCAGATTTGACTGCGTGCATCGTCCCACCATCTATCGAAGTTTCAATAGCAAAGACGGCAGTAGATAAACCTGCTTGTATCCTGTCTCGCTTAGCAAAGAACGCAGGTATTGCTTTGGTTCCTGGAGCATTCTCCGCAACTAGAAGTCCATCCGTATCCAAAATTTCCTGAGCGAGTTCTCGATTACTTGTGGGAGAAATAGAATCCACATCGACAAGAACAGAAATCGTTGAGGTTTTGGCGTCTAATGCAGCGCGATGAGCAATTGTATCGATACCCAGTGCAAGTCCACTGACTATCGTGAAACCATAAGTCGCAAACTTTTGAATAGTTTTAATCGTTATGGTTTCACCCTTGGGGGTGTTTTCACGAGTTCCTACAACAGCTATAGAAAGCCTATTCTCTAAGAGTTTCAGATTGCCTTTGCAGTAAAGAAAGGGAGGAGGTTTCGGGAGATTGTATAACGAGATTGGATAGGTTTTCGAACCGAAGAGAACAATCTCAACTCCTTTATTTTTGAACGAATCAATCTCAGCTTGTACTTCGTCCCTGAGAGCCTGGAAGTTCGCAGCGTTGAAGAAACTTTCGAGAGCTGCTCGAGATTTAACATTTGAGATTTTTAGATTGGAGGAATGGTGTACCAGTTCTTCGAGCGTTGACACTCCGCTATACGCTGAAAACTTTAAGATCGACAGAACCGTTTCATCACCAACGCTCATTAACTTCTTAAGAACAAGAGCATCTACAATGTTCACATCCCCCCCCCAAAAAACGACCGTTTTTAGTCCATTAATCGTACAGATTAATTGTATTCTACCGAGAAAACAACATAAACTAACCTGATTTCCCATGACCCTCAGCCAGCTTCAAGAGCCGATATGGCATCGGACTAGCTCCAAGTCGAGCCGGATGGGCATAGTCTTTATGCAGAATTTGAAATGTATATACTGAGCGACTCGGATAGGGGCTTGAGACAATCCGAGTCGCTCATACTGGGCCTTTATAGAGGATAGAGTGTGTAATGAGTAAACCATTTAGTTCCGGTAGCGTTACAGTTCAACCATCTCGTGGCCTGTGGCAGGCAAGCTACTTAGGGCAGAAAGTCCCATAGCGAAGCGCGGTTTGGATCAATGGCAGAGACCCTTGCTCACCGGGCTTTGTTAAAATTGCAGGCTGGTAACTCTGACCCTGTGTCCGACGATCTGCAATTTAAGCTGCCATGGCGAATGCTGGATGCTGCCAGGCAATTGGGGCTCTCATTGGGCCAACTGCGGCAGTGGATGCTAACTGGAATGCTCAACGGACATGAGATTAAACCACCAATGCGTGATGTGAAAGGCGTTGACCGAATCACCGGTTGCGAATTAATGATGGCGCAAGAGCGCCTTGCTGAGTGCAAATCCGGGTTGTCACTTTGCAATGGGTAATTCGTCTAATGCCGTGGTATAGCGGGGACTGAGTTTTTCACGCCTCATAATCCAATCACTGTTGTCTCTCCCACGAGCTCCAAAATGAATTTTTCCTAATCGTCCCTGGTTGATTCGGTCGATCATCTGCATTAGGTCCTGACTGCGGGGCTTATGTTGATGATGGTCGAACAAATCTCCCTGCTGGCTGCCGATAGGAGTGAAGTCGGCTAGCATCACGCCCCCTTTTTGGTAGCGGTGCCCATCCCGCCAGATATGAGAGAGCAGTGAGTGGATCACTCCCAGCAGCTCCCTAGTATCGTTGGTAGGCACAGCCAGCTTGGTGCTCACGTGGTTGCCGTAGTAGGGCTCTTTGTCATTGAAGGGGCAGGTACGAATGAATAGAGTGACATGGCGACAGTACATTCCCTCTGCCCGGAGTTTTTCAGCTGCACGTTCCATATATCCTGCGAGTGCTTGATGCATGGAATTCATGTGTGTGATCCGTTCACCGAATGATCGGGAGCAGATGATCTGCTGTTTGGCTTGTGTGTCCTGCTCCAGGCTGGCGCATGGATAGCCGCGTAGCTCTAGCACGGTTCGCTCAACAACGACCCCATAACGATGCCGTAGGTTTTTACCATCGACAGCGACTAGGTCCGCCACACTATTGATCCCGTGCGCTTCGAGCCTGGTGGTCAGTTTTCTACCTATTCCCCATATTTCCCCGACCGGAGTGATCGTCATCAAACGCGCTCGACGTGCCTCATCACGCAAATCAACCACTCCACCAGTAGCAGGCCACTTCTTCGCGGCGTAGTTTGCCAGCTTGGCGAGTGTTTTGGTTGGCCCGATCCCGACGCCGACTGTGAGTCCAGTCCATTGCTGTATTCGTTCACGGATCTGACGACCATATGCTGTTAGGTCTCCCGCCCATGATTCGTTCAGTTCAACAAACGCCTCATCAACGCTGTACACCTCGACAGTTGGCACCATGCCTTCCAGCGTGGTCATTACGCGCTGTGACATATCACCATAGAGGGCGTAGTTGCTCGAGAACCAAACACCGCCTACGGCCTCGAAGAACTGACGGATCTGGAAGTAGGGAACACCCATCTTGATGCCAAGCGCCTTGGCTTCTGCCGAGCGAGCCACAACGCAGCCGTCGTTGTTCGATAGCACCACGATCGGGCGCCCCTTGAGGTCTGGCCTAAACAGGCGCTCGCAGGACGCATAGAAGTTGTTCACATCGACGAGGGCAATGGCGTTGGGCATGGTTTACCCCAGTTTGGTCTTGTGGAGCACATAGGTTACGACGCCAAAAATTTCTAGTTCCTGCCCGTCCAATAGATGGATGGGTTGGAAATCCGGATTGGCGGGTAGCAGGGCAGGGAACGGGCGTTCTTGCAGCTGTTTGACAGTGAATTCTCCATCAAGGCAGGCTAGAACGATAGCGCCGTGGCGGGCCTTGAGCGCCCTATCTACGATCAAAAGATCCCCGTCATTGATGCCCTTTTCCACCATGCTGTGGCCACTGGCCCTGACATAGAAGGTGGCAGCGGGATGCTCAATACAGATCTGGTTCAGATCTATGGTTTGCTCAATATAGTCCTGTGCTGGGCTAGGAAAGCCGCAAACCACAGGGGACAGAAAAAGCGGCAGCTCTAGAGCGTCCGGGGTTGGATGTGGGATGGCGAACATGGTGGCTCACTGGTTACTGTTTTTATATACAGTATAGCCGTATTGCATAACGTGTGCATCCGGTGTCAGTTGACATACCGGGCCCATTAGCTATGTTCGGTTCACATGGTACTGTGTTCATAGGACGCGTGATGGAATCAACAGTTTTTAGGTGTGGTCGTGGCCAGGGGGTATACCTGCCCGAGGCAGTGGCCCTGCCAGATGAGGTCACGCATGTTGAGATCGTCGTGGTTGGTCGTACTCGCATAATCACACCTGTAGGTGAGTCCTGGGATAGGTGGTTTGATGAGCCTTGTATGAGCGCCGACTTCATGGCCGAACGTGAGCAGCCAACCGCCCAGGAGCGAGAGAAACTCTGAGGTCCAGCACGGTAACTGAGTTGCGTAGCTGAGAGGGATTGTTTTTATATATATAGATAAAGCGTATCCCTCTCACCTGAAAAGGTGAATAGCTATGGCTATCATTCTCGCGTAGCGAGGATTGTTCATAGATCTGTCGGTACTCGCTCCCCAGGCAGGATAGCTCAGTAGCCATTTTTTCTAGGTTGCACCACTGGTCGTGGTGCATGTGATCCAGTTATCTACCCGTGGTTTCCATTGGACCATTCGTTGAAGGTGTTTTGGTGGCACTAGAGCTGAGGTGCACAGCTGAGAGGGATTGTTTTTATATATATATAGATAAAGCGCACCCCTCTCACCTAACAGGTAACGATGTGGCTACATCATTCTCGCATAGCGAGGATTGTCCATAGATCTTTCGGCGCTGGCTCTCCCAGGTAGACAGGATAGCTCGATAGCAATTTTCTATGTTGCACCACTGGCGTGGTGCATCTGATCCAGTTAGTTATCTGGCCAAGTATTCCACCAGGAACTTGTCAAATGGGGTATTCCACTTGTTGTAATCCCCGGACTACCTGGCACATGTCGAGCACCATCATGGCTGTGTCCCTGCATAGGAGCAACCTCAACACTGGCTGACGAAAACTGTACTAGCATCTTTCGTTTCCATTTCATAAGGTCTTATAGCCGTAGCTCCACAACAAAGACCTATCTGTATCATGGAAGTAACAATGGAAAGAATTTCACTGCATTCGTTAATTCAGAGAACTATGTGTATGTTGGGGTTCTCATTAGAAAGTATGGCTGATCGGGTATCAGCACTAATCTGGCTTGGTGATAATATCGGTGAACAATGGCCATATTATATTGATGACTCAACAATAGGGTTTAACGATTGGAAATTCATACGCGATGCTGATTCAGGAGAAATCGTATTTAGTAATATGCAAGTTCCTGCTATTAGTAAACATGAGCTGGTAGAAGTCTTTCAGGATGATTTTTCTGCAAACAATAATACAACTATGGAATAGTTGATATGAATGTATACCTCAAAAATGATTCATTGGAAATGGAACCACTAACAGATGAAGAGCGGATAGGGGCAGCTCGAGATCCATTGACTACGCCTGAGCAGTTAAACAAGCTATCCATGGACGATGATTCATGTGTTCGTTACTACGTCGCTGGAAATCCTGCAACTCCTATTGAGGCCATTACTCGACTAGCTCATGATGATGACGAGGATGTGAGTGAATTAGCTATCAGTACTGTCATTCAACCTGGCACTCTCAGTGAATTATCGACTCATACTAATGTTGTACAGAGAGTTGCCGTAGCTAGACATCCGTTAACCCCCACAATAGTACTCAATTCATTGTCCACAGATGCTGATAGACATGTCCGTGCAAATGTGGCTCGTAATCCCTCAACCCCCTTATCCGTATTAAACGCGTTATCTCTGGATGAAGCAGAAGATGTTCGTGTCGGTATTGCTGGTAACCCGAAGGTTTCTCAAGCGTTATTGATACAATTGCTTGAGCGGACAAACCACGATGATATAAGGGTTTTGGCTGCGGCAGCTGCTAATCGTGCATTGCCATCCCGGATTTTGATTCAATTTGTTTCTGATGACCGTCCTTTAATCCGTATGTCAGCGGCGAGTAATCCGCTACTAAAACCTGAACAGATGAACGAGTTACTTTTTGATAGTGATGAGTATGTGCGCAAGGCTTTGATGCGAAACCCTGCCTTGCCAGGCTCATTAAGCATGTGTTGCGTGGATGATCTGCTTTAAATCTATAATAAATGTTACAGAGCTCATACTTATGCTTTAATGTAATTAAACAAAATTCTGAAGATGATAGATTGAGATCAAGTTGACTAAATGGATACGTGGAGGTTGGAATGACATTCATAAAGATCGGCAATGGTACTGAAAAAGTAGTTGATTGTTATGAGCGCTCTATGGAGCCAATATATCAAGAGGCAATTTCTTACGAATTTGGGATCGGCGTAGAAGCTGACTTTCTAAAAGCGATTAAAACATATGAGATCGCAGCGTTACGTGGCCACCCTCAATCAAATTTAAAACTTGGCATGCTCTATTTTCATGGTCATGGTGTAACTCAAAATATAAATAAAGCAATTAAGTATTTTTGGAAAGCTGGGGATCGTGGGTGTGCCCTGTCCTACTTTACACTAGGATGGATTTATGACGAAGGGGTTTTAATACCTAGGGATGACGATAAAGCTGAATATTGTTATACAAAATCAGCTGAAAAGGGAAATGGCAACGCACAGTATAACTTATCTCAACTGTGTTTGAAGATAAGTGAAAAAACGTCCAAGAAAAGCTATGAAAAAAAATCAATAGAATGGCTTGAGTTGGCAGTGAAAAATGGCCATCCACTGGCCCAATTGAATATGGGCATTCATTTAGTCAATAAAAATGAAGGGCCAGAGGTTGATGTACATGCAAATCAGCTATTTACACTCTCAGCCGAACAGGGAAATATTGATGCGTTATATCAATTAGGGTTAATGCATCTAAAAAGCTACAAAAAATATAAGATAGAGCGTGATCTAAATATGGCATTTGAGTTTTTAAATAAAGCAAAAGATGCCGGGCATATTGAAGCACAAGTGAAAGTTGGAGACATCTGTTACTATTGGTTTGAGTTCGAACTTGATAAGACTAAGTTTGAAAATGTTCATATTGATGGGCGTGAGTATGAAGTAGGGCCTGATTTAGGTCATTATCTTGAAGCGGCAAAAAAGGGAAATAAAGAAGCAAAATATAAAGCTGGAGTCATACTTTTAAAAAAAGATGCGAGCTGTAGCAATGGATTGGAGATGTTAGCCTCTGCTGCGTATGAAGGCTATCCTGCTGCAAAATACTTGTTGTCCATAAAGGGAATTTGTGAACTTAGGCCGAGATTGAATGGCCAAGATGCATCTGGATTACTTGCAGGAATACGTCTTGATGATATTGAAAATATAAAAAAGCAGCTCGACTATGCATTTGATAATGGAATTATCGATGCGAATCTGCAACTTGCCAAACTGTATTGGAGTTGCTATCGAATTGGTAAGTTAGATATTAACCTTAGAGAGATGTCTAGCTTGATTGAATTTTGGGTTAGTGATTATCACTTATTGAAATACACCGAGATTCCTTATTGTACTGATTTTAACGGCAGATCTGTAGATGAACTTATTTCGCTTGCTACATCAGGTGATAGCAAGGCTCAATTTGTACTGGGAACTCGCTATGCGCAAGGCCGAACAGTTTCCCGGAATCCTGAAAAAGCTGAATTTTGGTATAACCAATGCCTTTGTTCGGGAGACTCGGAAATTCTATGTCGTTTAGCGTATATCTATCACAACGGTGATGGGGTAAATGCAGACATAAATAAATGCAAGGCAATTATGAACTCCTATAACAATAGTTGCCTCTCAAGTTCATATGATGATGATATAAATTATCGTCGTGGTTGTGTCGCGTTACATAATGATAAGGACCTGGAAAATGCAATTAAGTTTTTTGAGTTAGCTTCATGTAATGGTCGTTTACATTTAGGTGCAGAACTTAAACTTGCACAAATATACTTAAAGGATGATAGACGGTATGAGGAAGGTATTCATATGCTAATTTCAATTTTAAATGGTGGTGTGGGGCAACCTGGTGAGTGTAGTTTGCTTGCTCTTGCTAAAGTTTATTCAAAGAACAAAATGAAAGGCATTCGTGAAGATATAAATGAAAATTTCATTGCACCAGCTTTAGATGATGTACTCGGTCATTATCCTATGAGCTTTGAAAGTGCAGTCAATCACGCTCTAATTTATGATATAACATAAATTATCGATGCTATATTTATTTTTGTCATTAAGTGGGTGTCAGAATCAACACCCATTTAATGATTCTACTTTCTCTTAGTTTACAACTAGGAAGAGATATTTCAGTGTGGGTGAAATGTTATTTTTAAATGCTAATATCAGGTTTTCTAATTTGTATGGCGTTGTTTCCTAAATCGATGCAGCTTGAATGGAACTAATTGAAAACCCAGTGATCTGATCTCCACCATCCCCCTCAAGTCTGCATCATGGGCATATCGCTTCATCCCATCACCAACTGGCCTCAATACAACAAGTCTTTGATTAACCGTGGTTCACTCACCTTCTGGGTTGATACCGAGGCCATGAACAACTGGTTTCACCACGACCATCATGGGCGGTGGGGCCGCAGCCAGCTCTACACCGACCAGAGCATTTGTACCTTTCTGATGCTCAAAGGGATTTTCAGCCTCACGCTGCGAGCCACTCAGGGGCTACTCGACTCCCTGTTCGA
>NZ_JAPCJA010000077.1:0-14131 GCF_027707745.1 Aeromonas sp. QDB23 | reverse complement strand
TACCCCTCTGGAGGCCACAGACGGCGGGGCCTCCAGAGCACTTTGTCGTTTTTGGACGGAAAATCCCTAGAACCCCAGGTACGGACGCAAGCGTTTCGGCAGCGTTGCCGCCGGACATTCGTCGAGTGGCCGTTGTGATAGGCGCTGCTGCTTGGCGAACACGCTCTTGGCCCAAGTCAGCGCCGCGAGCCATGGGTTATCGGGGGCCGTGCCGGCGAAGTCGAGCGCGACGTACAGCGGCCGTAGATGGCGTCGAATGCGTTCGGCCAGGCCGTCCACCGCCTGCCAGTGCAGCGCCAGTTTGTTCAGTGGCTTGACGCTCATGCGCTGCGCCGTGTTTTGCAGCAATTCCCTGGACATGATTTTGTAGGCGCGTTGGCGCACCTCGCCGAACGGCGTCGGATCGGCCACGCTGTCGTCCACGTACAGCGACAGCAGGCGGCCAACCTGCGGCGTTTCCTGATGGCGTCGCAGCTGTTCGGCGACAAAGGACTGTTTCGCACCCGTGCGGCTCTCGTCCTCAAGTTTTTTCATGTGGAAGGCCATCGCGTCGACCAGGTTGTCGGTGAGCTGCCGGTAACGTACCCAGGCATAGCACAGCAGGTAGAGCCGGGTCTGCTCCGCCTTCAGGTGGCGCAGGTCATGGACGGTATAGAAGTTCGCCAGGCTCGCGTAGTACAGCAGGTTCTGCTGCGAGATGCCGAGCTTGGGCAGCAGCGCCTTGGCGATCCCGTGCAAGGACTTCAGCGTGGCGCGCTTCTCGCGCTCCCCTGCCATCTGACGCCAGCCAAAATCTTTAGCGTCCTGCTTGAGCGCTGCCAGTTGAGACAGGGTGTCGTCACGCACCAGGAGCTGGCCCAGCGCAGCTTTGGCCGATTCGTCCAACACTTCTGCCAGCAAGCCGCCCAAGCGCCTGCGTTCGGTGGACAGGGCTTCACTGACCAGCTCTTGTAAGGTGGTGTGGCCGGGCCGGATGATTTTGTGCTCGCTGAGCCAAACGATCAGTTCGGCGGCCACGAATCCTGGCATTACGTCGCGCCGCACGATCTGTTCAGCCTGCTGTGCCAGTTGCGGCAGGAAGCTAGCCGCCCACGACCGGTAGCCGAACAGTTCGGCGATCTGACCCCTCTGGCTGTAGTGCTCATGCTTGGTGATCGCCTTGCGTTCGAACGCTTCGCCGTGGAAATAGCGACTCAGCACGAAGGCGCAATCGTCCTCGACCTCATGCCAATCGAAGCGGAAGAAAGCATGCTTGGCCTTGAAGTAGCCGATCTGCAAGACGCAATAGACTTGGGCCTGCAGGCTAGGCCGGCTGCTGGCGAACGCCAGTTCAGATTCGGTCAACGCCAGGTATTCCAGCCGCTGAGCATCGTCGAAGTCCGGTAGGCCGTACAAGGCTTCCTGCTCTGCGTCAGAAAAGACGGTGAGTAGCTTATTCTTGTTGCTCATCGACCGTCCTTCCCGCACCACGCCAACCTGCTCGCGTCAATGTTTCGATCAACGTAGTGCGCTTGACATTGAAGTTGCGGCACACCGCCGCCTTAGACATGCCGCCATCGAGCGCGGCGACGATGGCGTCCAGCTTCTCACCAGTGATCGCCTGCGGCCGGCCGCCGATCCGGCCGCGTTTGCGTGCGGCGGCCAAGCCCGCGACGACGCGCTCCTGAATCAAGGCGCGCTCGTACTGCGCGAGCGCACCGAACACCTGGAACAGGAATTCGCCCGAGGGCGTCGTAGTGTCCAGGTTCTCTGTCAGCGAGCGGAACGCCACCCGCTTGTCCTTGAGCGAAGTCACAATGGCGAGCAGGTGCGACAGCGAGCGACCGAGCCGGTCGAGTTTCCACACCACCAGCACATCGCCGGCTCGAACGAACTCAAGCGCCCGCGCCAAGCCGGCACGGTCATCCTTCGCGCCAGAGGCACGATCCTCAAACAGGTGACGCGGATCGACGCCGGCGGCGAGCAGCGCGTCGCGCTGCAAGTCCGTGCTCTGGCGGTCGGAGTCCGACGACACGCGCATGTAGCCAACCAACATAGGCGGATAACCATCAAAAACAGGTTTCCGCATAATAGTGAATAGCGATAGAGTTTTCCGTACATTTTTGAGGGGGTGTTGCACAGGTAGCACAGCGGCGGCTGACAGCCTGTCGCAAAACAAATGTTTTACGACACCTCCTTGAGGTTGCCGCGTTTACATCATTACCTGAACAGGTATAAAATTCCGTCATGACAAACAAAGAAAAACCGCTCGAATGGATCGCGAGCAGCCACAAGGATTTGATGGCGTTGCCGTCCGACGTGCGTCGCCGTTTCGGTTACGCGCTCTCGTTGGCGCAGATAGGCGATCAGGATGACGCAGCAAAGGAGCTCAAGGGGTTCGGTGGTGCCGGCGTGCTGAAGGTCGTCGAAGACGATGCCGGCGGCACCTATCGAGCGGTATACACGGTCAAGTTTGCGGAAGCGGTGTTCGTCCTGCACTGCTTCCAGAAGAAGAGCAAGAGCGGAATCGCCACGCCAAAGGCCGACATGGACATCATCCGCGCTCGGCTGAAGGTGGCCGAGGTATTGGCACAGGAGCTATGAAATGCAAAAACGAATCATTGAAGGCGTCGAGGTTCAGCGCAGCTCGGGCAACGTCTTTGCCGACCTTGGACTGCCTGACGCTGAAAAGCTCAAGATCAAGACCGGCCTGGTGGTCGAGATCAGGAGGGCCATGCGCGCCCTTGGGCTGACTCAACAAGCGGCGGCCAAACGCATGGGCATCCCGCAACCGAAGGTGTCGGGCATGATGCGCGGCGACTTCACCAATCTATCCGAACGCAAGCTGATGGATTGTCTGAATCGCCTCGGCTACGACATCGAAATCAAGGTACGGCCAGCAGCCGAGCCGATCGGGCATCTAACGCTCGCAACCGCTTAATCGGAGCTCTCCTGATGGCAGCCCGCATCACCGACGACGAATGGGACGAACTGACTCCCGAGAATTTCGATACCACGGCACTGCTGCGTGCAGTCGATGCCGTGGACGTGCTGCGCGGCGATTTGAATGACAGCGCAGACGGCGCACCTCCGCAACTGCGCACCGACCTGTTGAAGCTGCATCAACTGGCAATGGCCGCGTTCAACGAGGGATCACGCAGCCGAGTGGCTGAGCTATTTGATCTCGCCGTGGATCTTCAGGATCAGGTTGATCATCTGATGACCTCGCTGGAACAAGTGCAAGAAACCCTGTCCCGGTTGACGGCGCTCTACCCAGAAAGCCTGTCCTGAATGTTCTTGGAGACAACCACATCATGAGCCGCAGCCGCCGCAAAACGCCCATCGTTGGGCACACGACCTGCCGTAGCGAGCGCGAGGACAAGAAACTCTGGCATCAGCGCTGGCGAACCCACGAGCGCACCGCGCTGGCCAGCGCGTCGCCGGAAGCTCTATGCGCCCATCTGCCTCTACTGGAAAACCAGGTCAGCAACGTCTGGTCGATGGGTAAGGATGGCCGCTCCTACTGGCCCATCAAGCGCCAGGCCGCCACGGCGGATCGCATTGCCAACCACAAGGGACGCAATCCGCAAGAGCGCGCCTCCCTGAAAAAGCGTCTGCTGCGCAAGTGGATGAGCAAATGAACCTGTCCACCATCGAGGCGCTGGCTATCGCTTGGGCGCGAATCGCTGAAGAAGCAGAACTCCCAGCCGGCTACGAGGGCACGGCGACGCCAGAGGCGCATCGGGCCTGCGAGGTGATCCAGGAGCGGATTCGAGAGCACGTCGTCGCCACCAATGACATGCGGCTGTTCGGCCTGCTGCACCTGCTTGGGCAGGCGTCGCTGCGCATGGAGCAAGCGCTGTGGCCGGAAGAATATGCGCGGATGACCCGCGAGGTCGAGGAAGCTCTCCGAGAGGCCGACGACCCCAACGCCAAGTCGTACACCCACGAAGAAGTCATGCAGGCGATGCAGGAACGCATCGACCGAGCGCGAGACAAAGCCATGTTGATCGGCTGACGGAAATTTCGGCGGTTCCGGCTGATCCAAGAATCTTGGCGTGACCTTACCTCCGCTCTACCGCTGGGTGCCAGCCTCGGCGCACGCCTAACCACCCAACTCAGAAAGGAAAATAAGTTGGTAAAACGCATTCCCGTATCCGAGCTTCGTCTCGGCATGTACATCCACAAGCTCGCCGGCTCTTGGTTTCGACACCCATTCTGGCGCGGCAGCTTCCTGCTGACCGAGCCTCAGGATCTCTCTGCCATTCGAGAATGTGGCGTCGGGGAGGTCTGGGTCGACTTGGCCAAAAGCCAAGTCGACCCAGAGAGCCCAGAGAGCCCAGAGAGCCCAGAGCCCAGAGCCCAGAGCCCAGAGCCCAGAGCCCAGAGAATTGTCGGAGGAGCAATCTCTGCCGTCTAGTCCACTAAGCAAGAAAAGTGACGGCGCAACCTCAATGGAGAGCGAAATGTGTTATGCACGGAAACTCTGTCTTGCGGCCAAGTCCCAAGTCATGGACATGTTCCAGGAAGCCCGGCTTGGCAAGGCCGTCGACCCAAGCACGACGTTGCCGCTGGTCGGAGAAATCGCTGCCTCGGTGCTGCGCCAACCTCATGCCCTCATCAGCGTCGCACGCATCAAAACGCACGACGATTACACCTACCTGCACTCGGTTGCCGTCTGCGCCCTGATGCTATCGCTGGCCCGGCATCTCGATCTAGACGAGGAGCAAACGCGCCTGGCTGGCATCGGCGGACTGATGCACGACCTAGGCAAGGCCGCGATGCCGCTGGAAGTGCTTAACAAACCAGGCAAGCTCACCGATGCCGAGTTCGCCATCATGAAGCGCCACCCTGTGGAGGGCGCAAAGATGCTGCGCGCAGGCGGGGCCGAGCCCGGGGTGGTGGACATTGCCCTGCACCATCACGAGAAGATCGACGGAACCGGCTACCCGGATCGCTTGGCCGGTGACGCCATTTCACTCCTGGCCCGCATGGGCGCAATCTGCGACGTCTATGATGCCGTGACGTCGGAGCGAGCCTACAAAAAGCCGTGGGACCCGTCCGCGGCGATGCGGCAGATGGCCAAGTGGGAGGGCCATTTCGACAAACGCATCTTCCACGCCTTCGTCAAGGCCGTGGGCATCTACCCCGTCGGCTCCTTGGTTCGCCTGTCCTCTCAGCGTCTGGCCGTTGTCGTTGAGCCGGGAATGGAATCACTGCTGACTCCCAAGGTTCGCGTGTTCTTCTCGCTACGCTCGAGAGAGCCGATCCCGATGCAGACCATCGACCTGGCGGCCACGAGTTGCAAGGACAGTATCACTGGCCCCGAAGACCCGACGCTCTGGAACTTCAAGAACCTCGACGACTTGTGGATGGAATAGCCCCCACAAAACGACGGCCCCGTGAGGGAGCCGTTGAACATCGTCGAGCGATGCCCGTCCAGGGAGGGATGGCCGAGCTCGATTCTCCAGAAGGTAGCTGGTGACACGAGTGTTGAGCCCACCCAACTAGGGTGACGGAAATTTCTGGGGTTCCGGCTTACATCCCCTGACAAGGGTTTGCGGGCGTTTTTGTGGCTTGTCAGGTTACCACCTGCGCCGGGGGCTTGAATTAAATTAGATAAATCTCTTATTGATAGACAAACACACTACACTTAATACCCATTATGTTAAGTTAATCAAAATTCTTAATGCACCAAAACCTAAAAATTTAAATGGAGTAAAAATGACTTTAAAGGGGTTAGATATTCAAGAAGATTGTATCAAAGCTATTTCTAATGAATCTTTAATATTTGATATTAAGAATAAAGAGTTTTTAGAGGATATAGAAAATCTTTTATTACAGTATTTTCAAAATTTTAGTAATGATTTAAATGGAATTGAGTTTGATAATTTTTCTGTGGAGTTTTGGTTCGATGCAGGACAATTGATTATTTATCCTGAAAAAGATTTATTAGATCGTAAACCCTTTGAATCTGAATATGATTTAGATAGATTAGACCCTTATTTTTATCTAGTTTGTGAAGAATATAGGATATATTTTGATGACTTAATATCTCGAAAAGTAAGCGATCAAGTATCTGAAAAAGAAGCTATTTCTAAAACTAATGACGTAATTGATTGTGTAAGCAAAGCTATAAAAAATATAAATGATGAAAACAATCTTTTAAAGATGTTAGGCAGGCCTAAATTAGAAATAAGATATTTCGGTGTAACGAAAGAAGAACTTTTAGCAAAAGAAATTCTCGTGAAATGAAGTAGATATTTTTGTCGTATTAAGGAAAACTAAAATTAACATAATGGGCGTTATACGAATTCCCAAGGCATGGCTTTTAGTCATGCTTTTTTTATCAAAAGACTATACCTGAATGATAGCGAGCCAAATCGCATACAATATCTATCATTAGACTTAATGCAATAATTAAATGATAGTATTATCATTAATCTAATAGAATTAAGATTAAATGATAGAAATGAATACACGTATTTATCTACGAGCTTCAACTAAAGATCAAGATGCAGAAAGGGCTTTGCAGATTCTTCAGGATCTAAACCAAAACTTGAATTTGGGTGAAACCATTGTGTACGTGGAAAACTATAGTGGTACGAAGTTAGACCGACCTGAATTGAATAAGCTACTGTCAGAAGCAAATCAAGGTGACACATTGTTAGTTGAAAGTATTGACCGCTTATCACGCCTAACCCAACGAGATTTTCAAGAGCTGAAGCGCAGGATCCAGGAGAAGGGACTTCGTTTAGTCGTAGCAGATCTTCCTACTACCTACCAAATGATTCAAACCAGTGACAGCATTACTCATTCAATCTTGGAACTCATCAACAATATGTTGATTGATCTTCTGGCAACAATGGCCCGCCTAGACAATGAGAAACGTATAGAACGTATTAAGCAGGGCCTGGCACGTTCGGGTTACAAACCAACAGGCAAGAAGGCAAATGAGGCTAAACATAAACGAATAAAAGAATTGCTAGTAGTTGGCAATATGACTAAGGAAGAAATTGCCAAAGCAGTGAATTGTGGAGTTGCAACTGTCTATCGAGTTGCTAAAGTTATCTAAAAGAGGCTTATCTCAACGCGCCCCCAATGGGGCACCGCTGCATTCAGGTTACTTCACATAAGAAATTTTATGTTAAATGATTGTTAGAAATGCCCCTTGATCGAGGCATTTTCTATAAAGAATACTAAAAACTAATTAAAGCCAACCAAGTTTCAAAACAAGGCAGTTCTCAGCAATCATATTTTTAAATTATATAACTCCCAACTGAGCTTTTGCTCCAACGATAAGGCTTTCATTTTGAGTTTCTAAGGCAAATAAACCATACATCAAAGGAGAGGCCGCTGCTCTTTCTAAAGTCTGTTCATATAGTTTATTCCAAACTTTACCCCCTAGTTTTTCATACTCGATGATTAGAGTTTTGAGGCTTTCTTCTCCAAACAAAGTTACATGCCCAGCAAAATCAATCGCTGGGTCATCTATATGGGCTGTTGACCAATCAATAACGCCTGAAACAGCTCCATCCTTTGAAGCTAGTACATGCCCAGCATATAAATCGCCATGTATAAATTGGGTGAAATCTGCCCATAGAACATCATTATCCAACCATTTTCTGTAGCGGGTTTCCAATTGCTCACTTATACCAATTTCAGATTTTACTAACTGCAAATTGTTTGCTATTTCAGGTCTTAAATCTGAAGGTTTCATAATTTTCAAATCATTTTCCCGAACTTCTTTTTCAGGAATACTATGGATTTCAAATAAGGTTTTTGCCAAAGATGTTATGTATTTCGGGCTATCTTTGTCCATATTCCAAATTATTTCATAGGTTTCAGCATCCAAATTTAAAACAGGATTATCTTTAAGTATGGGATAAGCCACTAATTCTGTAGATGAAATTCTCCAATCAGGAACCTCTACAGAAAGATG
Organism: Aeromonas sp. QDB23; assembly: GCF_027707745.1. NCBI lineage: Bacteria > Pseudomonadati > Pseudomonadota > Gammaproteobacteria > Aeromonadales > Aeromonadaceae > Aeromonas > Aeromonas sp. QDB23. The sequence goes on along the minus strand of NZ_JAPCJA010000077.1, from coordinate 6,210 downwards.
TTTTTTTACCAATTCTAAAATGCGTTTTTCTTTCTTGATTTGTTCCCTCATGCCATCACGACGAGGAATACGCAGCAACCATTGTTGCCCCTTTGTATCAAGAGCAAAAACGACCTTAAAATCAATGCCCATTTCATTGAAATTCATTTTGTCCGTAAGCAACAAGCCGTGTGCTTCAGCAAGTGATTGAATATCTTGAATTGTCATTTTTAATTTCCTTTAAAGAGTTCAATAATTAATGTTCGGATTAGATTGGCTATCATTAACAATCTCTCTCAAAAGTCTTGATGATTTTGTGGTCTTTGATCTCGTAGATAATGTCAGCAATATTATCGACCAATTGCTTGTCATGAGATACGAAGATAATAGTTCCTGCATAGGACTTCATCATTGTTTCTAATGCGGCAATACTTTTTAGGTCAAGATAGTTTCCTGGTTCATCCATAAGCAAAATATTATATTTTCCTAAAAGCATTTTGGATAAAAGCAGTTTGATGATTTCACCTCCCGATAAGTCGGATAAGTTTTTTTGAATATCATTCGCTCCGATCCCCATTGAAGCCAATACTGCACGAATTTCCGCAACTGTGTACTCGCACTCTTCCTGCATAAAGGAGAGCACAGATTTATGCGTGTTAAATTTATATCCTGTTTGTGTAAAGTAGCCAATTTCAGCTTTTGGAGATATGGTTAATCCATCAGCACGTTCTGATATCATTTTTAACAAGGACGTTTTCCCTGTTCCATTCGATCCAGTTATAGCGACTTTAGCGCCAAGCGGTATTATAAAGTTAGCGTCATCAAAGATAGTACGGCTACCAAATTTTAAGCTCAGACCATCTGCCGTAATCGGGAACTTATTGTGCAGTTCTAGGGCTGAACTTTGACGAAAACGAATAGAACGCAAATGCTCTGGTGCTTGAATATCTTCTAATGCAGCCAAACGCTTTTCCATACTCTTAGCTGCCTGATACAGTTTTCTTTGCTTGGTGCCAGTCATTTTTGCATGCCCAAGTCGTCCAGCACTTTCGGTAGAGTTTTTGGATTTTTCTCCTTTTTTCTTATTGTCTAATCGATTAGCTTGCTGGCGTTTTTCTTGCACAGCAGATTCTAATCGCTCCCGTTCCTTCATCATCAGCTCATATTCTACGGCTTGGTGTTGTCGCTCTTCTTCTTTTTGACGCAAGTAATCCGAGTAACCACCCCAATATTCCGTAATTTTACCGTCTTTTAACTCCCATATCTTGTCTACAACCATATCAAGAAAATATCGGTCATGACTGATAACAAGTAATGCTCCATCAAATGCTTTAAGTTGACCAATAAGTAGATCTATTCCATTGAGATCAAGGTGGCTGGTTGGTTCATCCGCTAGAATGCCATGTACTTGTTGGGAAAATGCGGCAGCAATTTTTGCACGAGTTTCCTCTCCGCCACTCATTGTGTCGTTTTGTACATTGGAAACACCAAGGCGAGATAACATTGCCCGGTCTTCGACCGTTTCTATTTCGATTCCGCCCAGTTGGCTGATATGTGCAAAATCACCAAAACGCTGTAATGTCGCTTCGGCTAAAACAATTTCGCCATTAAGTACTTTGAGTAAACTACTCTTTCCTGCTCCGTTATCACCCACAAGACCAATACGGTCATAAGAGTGAATTTCCAATTCATCAATATCCAAAACATCACGCCCAGCATAATCCAAGCGTATGTTTCTCGCTTTAATAATTAAACTCATTTTTATTTACTCCTGTTTAGCTCTTGAAATTTTTTATGCAGCAAACAGGATTTAGGTGAAAACAAAAGCTAGCATCACAGTGTCCTCCCAAAAAAAAAGCTATTCATCCACAGGGTGGACAAATAGGGGTCGTCTCAGAAAACGGAAAATAAAGCACGCTAAGGCGTAACTACCCTCGGCTACACCGCGTCGGCACCACGCGGCTCTTTCTCCCCTTGCAGCGAAGCAATCAGCGGGCAAGAAACGTTCCCTTGCCGCGCATGGCAGGCGAACACAAGTTCGGATAGCACGGTTTCCATGCGCGCCAGGTCGGTCATTTTTTCGCGCACGTCCTGAAGCTTGTGCTCGGCCAGGCTGCTGGCTTCCTCGCAGTGGGTGCCGTCATCCAGCCTCAGCAGCTCTGCGATCTCGTCGAGGCTGAATCCGAGCCGCTGGGCTGATTTCACGAAGCGCACCCGCGTCACATCCGCCTCGCCATAGCGGCGGATGCTGCCATAGGGCTTGTCCGGCTCCGGCAACAAGCCCTTGCGCTGATAGAACCGGATTGTTTCCACGTTGACCCCGGCCGCCTTGGCGAAAACGCCAATAGTCAGATTCTCCAAATTTTTTTCCATATCGCTTGACTCCGTACATTGGTACGGAAGTAAGCTTAAGCTATCCAATCCAGATTTGAAAGGACAAGCGTATGTCTGAACCTCAAAACGGGCGCGGGGCGCTCTTCACTGGCGGGCTAGCCGCCATCCTCGCCTCGGCTTGCTGCCTGGGGCCGCTGGTTCTGATCGCCCTGGGGTTCAGCGGCGCTTGGATCGGCAACTTGACGGTGTTGGAACCTTATCGCCCGATCTTCATCGGCGCGGCGTTGGTGGCGCTGTTTTTCGCCTGGCGGCGCATCTACCGACCGGCGCAAGCCTGCAAACCAGGGGATGTGTGTGCGATTCCCCAAGTGCGCGCTACTTACAAGCTCATTTTCTGGGTCGTGGCCGCGCTGGTTCTGGTCGCGCTCGGATTTCCCTACGTCATGCCATTTTTCTATTAATCACAGGAGTTCATCATGAAAAAACTGTTTGCCTCTCTCGCCATCGCTGCCGTTGTTGCCCCCGTGTGGGCCGCCACCCAGACCGTCACGCTGTCCGTACCGGGCATGACCTGCTCCGCTTGTCCGATCACCGTCAAGAAGGCGATTTCCAAGGTCGAAGGCGTCAGCAAAGTTAACGTGACCTTCGAGACACGCGAAGCGGTTGTCACCTTCGATGATGCCAAGACCAGCGTGCAGAAGCTGACCAAGGCCACCGAAGACGCAGGCTATCCGTCCAGCGTCAAGAAGTGAGGCACTGAAAACGGCAGCGCAGCACATCTGACGCCCTTGTCTGCTACCACAAACGAAAAAGGATCTGTCGCATGACCCATCTAAAAATCACCGGCATGACCTGCGACTCGTGCGCGGCGCACGTCAAGGAAGCGCTGGAAAAAGTACCCGGCGTCCAATCTGCCATAGTGTCCTATGCCAAGGGCGCGGCCCAGCTCGCCCTTGATCCAGGCACAGCGCCGGACGCACTGACCGCCGCCGTGGCTGGCCTGGGCTACAAAGCGATGCTCGCCGATGCCCCGCCGACCGACAACCGCACTGGGCTGTTCGACAAGGTGCGCGGCTGGATGGGTGCCGCCGACAAGGGCAGCGGCGGCGAGCGCCCGTTGCAAGTCGCCGTGATCGGCAGCGGTGGAGCCGCGATGGCGGCAGCACTGAAGGCCGTCGAGCAAGGCGCGCAGGTCACGCTGATTGAGCGCGGCACCATCGGCGGCACCTGCGTCAACGTCGGTTGTGTGCCGTCCAAGATCATGATCCGCGCCGCCCACATCGCCCATCTGCGCCGGGAAAGCCCATTCGACGGCGGCATGCCACCCACACCGCCGACGATCTTGCGCGAGCGGCTGCTGGCCCAGCAGCAGGCCCGTGTCGAAGAACTCCGTCATGCCAAGTACGAAGGCATCCTGGACGGCAATTCAGCCATCACCGTTCTGCACGGTGAAGCGCGTTTCAAGGACGACCAGAGCCTTATCGTTAGTTTGAACGAGGGTGGTGAGCGCGTCGTGATGTTCGACCGCTGCCTGGTCGCCACGGGTGCCAGTCCGGCCATGCCGCCGATTCCGGGCCTGAAAGAGTCACCCTACTGGACTTCGACCGAGGCCTTGGTCAGCGACACCATTCCCGAACGCCTGGCCGTCATCGGCTCGTCGGTGGTGGCGCTGGAACTGGCGCAAGCCTTCGCCCGGCTGGGTAGCCAGGTCACGATCCTTGCGCGCAGCACGCTGTTCTTCCGCGAAGACCCTGCCATCGGCGAGGCCGTCACAGCCGCCTTCCGTGCCGAAGGAATCAAGGTACTGGAACATACGCAAGCCAGCCAAGTCGCCCATGTGGACGGCGAATTCGTGCTGACCACTGGACAGGGCGAAGTGCGCGCCGACAAGCTGCTGGTCGCCACCGGCCGGACACCGAACACGCGCAGCCTGGCATTGGAAGCGGCGGGGGTAGCCGTCAATGCGCAGGGGGCCATCGTCATCGACAAGGGCATGCGCACCAGTAGCCCGAACATCTACGCGGCCGGCGACTGCACCGACCAGCCGCAGTTCGTCTATGTGGCGGCAGCGGCCGGCACTCGTGCGGCCATTAACATGACCGGCGGCGACGCCGCCATCAATCTGACCGCGATGCCGGCCGTGGTGTTCACCGACCCGCAAGTGGCGACCGTGGGCTACAGCGAGGCGGAAGCGCACCACGATGGCATCGAAACCGACAGCCGCACGCTGACGCTCGACAACGTGCCGCGTGCGCTCGCCAACTTCGATACCCGCGGCTTCATCAAGCTGGTCATCGAGGAAGGCAGCGGACGGCTGATTGGCGTACAGGTGGTGGCCCCGGAAGCGGGCGAACTGATCCAGACGGCTGTTCTCGCCATTCGCAACCGCATGACGGTGCAGGAACTAGCCGACCAGTTGTTCCCCTACCTAACGATGGTCGAGGGCTTGAAGCTCGCGGCGCAGACCTTCAGCAAGGACGTGAAGCAACTGTCCTGCTGCGCCGGATAAGGAAAAGGAGGTGTTCGATGAACGCCTACACAGTGTCCCGACTGGCCCTTGAGGCCGGGGTGAGCGTGCATATCGTGCGCGACTACCTGCTGCGCGGATTGCTGCGGCCAGTCGCCTGCACCACGGGCGGCTACGGCTTGTTCGATGACGCCGCCTTGCAGCGGCTGTGCTTTGTGCGGGCCGCTTTTGAGGCGGGCATCGGCCTGGACGCATTGGCGCGGTTGTGCCGGGCGCTGGATGCGGCGGACTGCGATGAAACAGCCGCACAGCTTGCCGTGCTGAGTCAGTTCGTCGAACGCCGACGCGAAGCGTTGGCCGATCTGGAAGTGCAGTTGGCCGCGATGCCGACCGCGCCGGCCCAGCAAGCGGAGAGTCTGCCATGAACAGCCCCGAGCGCTTGCCGACCGAGACACACAAGCCGTTCACCGGCTACCTGTGGGGTGCGCTGGCGGTGCTCACCTGTCCCTGTCATTTGCCGATTCTCGCCATTGTGCTGGCCGGCACGACGGCCGGCGCGTTCATCGGCGAGCACTGGGGTATTGCAGCCCTCACGCTGACCGGCTTGTTTGTCCTGTCTGTGACGCGGCTGCTGCGGGCCTTCAGAGGTCGATCATGAGCGCTTCCCATTGAGACAAACCACGCTGTCGCTACGTTGCCTCATGCCGGCATCAAATTCGGCTGAGTAGCTTCTCGCCATCTGGACGTAGCTCACCCTTGGGTGAAACATGCCGATACAGGGTCTGCCGCGTGACGCCAAGTTCCTGGCACAGGTCGCCGACCTTGGTCTCTGGCTGACCCATTGCCGCCATCGCCAGCCGCAGCTTGGCGGCGGTCATCTTGAACGGCCGGCCGCCTTTCCGCCCGCGCGCGCGGGCCGAGGCTAGGCCGGCAATCGTGCGCTCCGCGATCAACTCGCGCTCGAACTCGGCCAGGGCGGCGAAGATGCCAAAGACCAGCTTGCCGGCGGCGGTCGTGGTGTCGATGGCCGCGCCGTGCCCGGTTAATACCTTCAAGCCGATGCCGCGCCCAGTCAGGTCGTGCACGGTGTTGATGAGATGTCGCAGGTCGCGTCCGAGCCGATCCAGTTTCCACACGACCAGTGTGTCGCCAGTTCGCAACGCCTTCAGGCAGCTCGTCAAGCCGGGCCGATCCTCGCGCATGCCGGATGCCTGGTCCTCGTAAAGATGTACTGGATCGACCCCGGCGGCAATCAGCGCGTCGCGCTGCAAATCGGTAGCCTGGGAGCCGTCCGCCTTCGATACCCGCATGTAGCCTATCAGCATGTCGTACCTGTCACATATACGTTCGTTTGTAACGGTTCACCCAGACCAGTTGACAGGTAAAAAATGAGACGATCGTCCGGTGATCCACTATTGCCTCTTGCGTGA
>NZ_JAPCJA010000076.1:0-16070 GCF_027707745.1 Aeromonas sp. QDB23 | reverse complement strand
TATCTGGAAACGGTACTCAATGCGGGTCTCAAAAAACTGGGTGAAATTTAACAAAATGTTCACGCTCTCACCCTGATAGGGTAATCAGCACTACCGAGCAACTGCTGGCCAATAGCCAGCAGCAGAAAAAGGCGCTGATGCAGCAGCTACTGACCGGAAAAAAACGCCTGCGGGATAACAAGGGTGTGAGATTTTGTGGTGAGTGGAAACTAGACAAGCTATCAAAAATATTTGAAAGAGTGACAACCAAAAATGATGGTAAAAGTACCAATGTTGTCACTATCTCTGGACAGCAGGGCTTAATCCGTCAAGAGGATTTCTTTAAAAAATCAGTCGCATCTGACATCCTTGATGGTTACTTCTTGCTAATGAAAGGGCAGTTTGCATACAACAAGAGCTATTCAAATGGTTATCCGATGGGGGCGATTAAGCGTCTCAATCGCTACGCCGATGGTGTTGTGACCACTTTGTATATCTGCTTTGAAATATCTGAGTCAACCAAGGCAAATGGTGATTTTTGGGAACACTATTTTGAATCTGGATTACTAAATAAGGGGCTCTCACAAATTGCACATGAGGGTGGCCGAGCTCATGGCCTACTTAATGTAAAACCAACAGATTTTTTCTCACTGAAAGTACCTTTGCCATCACTAGATGAACAACAAAAAATCGCCACAGTGCTGACCGTTGCTGATCGGGAAATAACCATCTTGCAACAAAAACTCGCAACCCTAAAGCAAGAGAAACAGGCGCTGATGCAACAACTGCTGACCGGTAAGCGTAGAGTTAAAATCAACTAAATAGGTGATAAGTATGAAGCTGGGTTTCTTTTTTGGTGCTGGAGCAGAAATCGGATATGGTCTGCCTAGTGGTGGAAAATTCGCCATCGACCTTTTTCGTCAAGATCCAAGTCAATACAAGACCGAACTACGTGACCAGCTTCGTACATTGGATTCACGTTCACCTTATGCCAATGACTGGCTACCACAAGGATATGTTGGTAAGAGTATTTATGCTTTTGGACGTAACGAGTTTACCAGCATTATCGAGTCATCTATCGAATACAATCGGGACGAAATAATTTGCCGTCTAAATCGTTTTGATCAAGAGTGTGATGATGCTATTTTGGCCTTGGGTATCAATAGGGCAACACTAGAGCGGGTATTTTTAGAACTGACAGGCACCACCATAGGTGAGCGTTTATACACTCACGATATTCGCCTTAACGAATTATTGGCGAGAGATGTAAGATTATTTGAATCTGAGTATTACTCAGCCATGTTGGATGTGGTTCGTGCATCGGCTCACAACGATGATTTGAAAAGGTATGTTTCATCCTTTTTACAATTATTAGTCGGGGCTCATGGTCAAGCTCTTGTACAACGTCTGAACCAAGAACTGTTTGAGGCGGCACCGGATGATTTGCCTATCTTTGATGACATTGCTGGTCTGTTCCGATTGGAGTTCAATCGCATTGGCTCAACAGCTTTGGAACTGTTGTTGGAAGAGAACCGAAATTTCGATATTGGCGAGGAGGCGACAGCACTAACACTCTTTTGTGCAATAGCACAAAAGGTACTGGAAAACCTATTTACGACGGTACTCGACTATCAGAAGCTGATAGATGATCATTTTCGCTACCTATTTTCTCCATCCACTGAGTGGGCCAAGTTCACTCGCATGGTTATTTTCCTCAAGATTGCCCGCGATTACATTAGTGCTCAAGCGCCAGCAGCAGAAGATCTCCCGGCTCAAGGTTATTACCACGACCTGGCTACATTCGATGGAGATCACACATTCTCGGCCATCGGTACGGCCAACTACAACAGTCTGCTAGCCGAGGTTTTCCGTGGCATGGACATAGCGCTGCCGGAAATAATTCATCTGAATGGCAGTGTGCATGACTATTACAACCCTTATAAAAATGCTGTCATTACCTGTGATAACCCAGATGATGTAGATAACAGTCAGATCCATGTTCCTTTCATCCTGACACAAAGCGGTCTTAAGCCTCTTACTTCGGTGGCCATGTCACGGCGGTACGTCAGGCTTTTCGATGCTTATGCTGAGTCTGATGCTATCGTCGTTGTGGGTTTCGGATTTAACAAGGACGACAGCCACATTAATGGGCTTTTCCGTGAACTGGTAGAGAACCAAGGTCGGAAATTAATTCTCATTGCAAGGAGTGTGGATGGCACCGCAGAAGATCAAAAACGGCGGTTACGCAATAAGCTACGTATTTCTCATACATTTAGCCACTTATTGACGGTAATTCCCGTAGATGATCGCACAAGACTTCAAGGTGATCGCCTGTGGCTGGATCAAGTCTTTGCTGCTCTGCAAGAGGAATAATCGTGGCGAACACTTCTGTATCAGCGATGACCCAGTCAACACCTAAATTTCAGGAAGAGTACAGCGCCAAGATCCCGGCTTTGACCCTGCTCACCCAGTTGGGCTGGACTTTCCTCTCCCCCGAACAGGCGCTTATCGCAAGGGATAACAAGGCCGATCAGGTGGTGCTGCGCCAACAACTGCGCAGCGTGCTGGCCGAGCGCACCTTTGTGTTTGCGGGCAAGACCTATCCACTGTCGGCCAAATCGGTGGACAATCTGGTGAGCGAGCTGTGTAGTCCGGCCCTGAATGAAGGATTGCAGGCGGCCAACGAGCGGCTCTATAACCACTTGCTCTATGGCATGTCCGTCACCGAGTTTGTTGATGGCAAGAAGGTGAGCCCAACCATCCCCCTCATTGACTGGCACAATCCGCACAATAACCGCTTTACCTTTACCGAAGAGTTTCGGGTTACCCGCGCAGGGGGCATCGAGTCGCGTCGCCCGGATATCGTCTGCTTCGTCAATGGCTTGCCCTTGGTGGTGATCGAGGCCAAGCGCCCGGATGGCAACGCCAAAAAAGGGCCGACCATCAAGGAGGGGATCTCTCAAAGCCTGCGCAACCAGCGCCCGGACGAGATCCCGCTGCTGTTTGCCTACAGCCAGTTGCTGCTCTCCATCAACGGTATCGAGGGGCGATATGGCACCTGCGGTACGCCGGAGAAGTTCTGGGCTGCCTGGCGTGAGGAGGACATCGGTGATGGCGAGATGACGGCCATCAAGAACCAGCCGCTGTTACCTGAACAGATTGCGTCCCTCTTTGGCCACAGACCCGCCACCGATCTCGACTGGTATCAGTCCCTGGTTGCGGCGGGCGAGCTGGCCGTCAGCGATCAGGATCGGCTGCTCATCAGCCTGCTTTCCCCGGAGCGGCTGCTGGAGATGACCCGCCTGTTCACCCTGTTTGACAAGAAGGCGGGCAAGATAGTCGCCCGTTACCAGCAGGTGTTTGGCATCAAGCGGTTGATCGAGCGTATCAACCAGAAACGCCCAGATGGCGGGAGAGAAGGTGGGGTGATCTGGCACACCACTGGTTCGGGAAAGTCGTTCACCATGGTGTTCCTCAGCAAGGCACTGATCCTGCACGACAGTTTGAAACAGTGTCGCCTGTTGGTGGTGACCGACCGGGTGGATCTGGAGAGCCAGCTCAGCAAGACCTTTGCCTCCAGCGGTGAACTCGCGGGCAAGAAAGATAAAGAGGCGGCCATGGCCACGTCGGGCAAGCGGTTAGCCGAGCAGATCGGTAAGGGCAGCGAGCGGATCATCTTCTCGCTTATTCAGAAGTTCAATTCAGCCACCAAGTTGCCGGAGTGCATCAACAAGAGCCCGGATCTCATCGTGTTGATCGATGAGGGCCACCGCAGCCAGGGGGGCGAGAACCACATACGCATGAAGCAGGCGCTGCCCAATGCCGCCTTTGTCGCCTTCACCGGCACACCGCTGCTCAAGGATGACAAGACCACCAACAAGTTTGGCCCCATCGTCCATGCCTACACCATGCAGCGGGCAGTCGAGGACAAAACGGTGACGCCGTTGCTCTACGAGGAGCGCATCCCCGATCTGGAGGTCAACGAGCGGGCCATCGACAGCTGGTTTGAGCGCATTACCCAGGGGTTAAACGAGCAGCAGCAGGCCGATCTGAAACGCAAATTTGCCCGCAAGGGCGAGATCTACAGCGCGGAAGATCGCATCAAGCTGATTGCGTTCGATATCGCCAGTCACTTTTCAAACCACATCGTCGAGGGGCTCAAGGGCCAGCTGGCCTGTGATAGCAAGGCCTCGGCGGTGCTCTATAAAAAGTATCTCGATGAGGCGGGATTGTTCGAGTCGGCGGTGGTGATGAGTCCGCCCGACAGCCGGGAAGGCAACACCGAGGTCGATGAATCAACCACCCCGCTGGTTACCCAGTGGTGGAAGGAGAATGTCGGTGCTCTCTTTGGTTCTGGGGATGAGCAGGCGTACACCAGACATGTCGTGAATCGTTTCGATCAGGATGACGACCTCAAGTTGCTGATCGTGGTGGACAAGTTGCTGACCGGCTTCGATGAGCCAAAGAACACAGTGCTCTATATCGACAAGCCACTCAAAGAGCACAACCTGATCCAGGCGATTGCGCGGGTCAACCGGCTGCACCCGAAGAAGCAGTTCGGTCTGCTTATCGACTATCGCGGCATCTTATCCGAGCTGGATACCACCATCGGTAAGTATCAGGATCTTGCTTCCCGCACCCAAGGCGGCTATGACGTTGACGATCTCAAAGGTCTCTACAACCAGATGGGCACCGAGTACAAGCGGCTGCCACAGCTCTATCAGGCCCTGTGGGGCATCTTCGCCGGGGTGAAGAACAAGCAGGATATCGAGCAACTGCGTCAAGTGCTGGTGCCCAAGATGGAGGAACTGGACGGCGAACTGGTGGATGTGAACCTCAAGGTGCGAGAAGACTTCTACGAGGCGCTCACGGCGTTTGCCAGTTGCCTGAAAGTGGCGTTGCAGTCGGCCTCTTTCTTCGAGGACGGTGCCTTTAGCGAGGCGGATCGCCGTCACTACAAGGAGACGGTGAAACAGCTCTCCAGCCTGCGCCAACTGGTGCAGCAGGATGCCGGTGAGAAGGTTGACTACGACGAATATGCCGAGCAGGTGAAGAAGCTGCTGGATAAGCATGTGGTCGGTGTAGAGGTCAAAGAGCCGGGTGGCTTCTATGAAGTCGGCAAGATGGGCCAAAAACAGCCAGAAGAGTGGAACGAGAACAAGACCCGTAACGAGACCGACATCATCAAGACTCGCGTCACCCGCATGATCGAGCAGGAGCTACGCGACGACCCCTACGCTCAGGAAGCCTTCTCCAAGTTACTGCGCCAGGCCATCGAGGAAGCTGAGAAGCTGTTCGAGCACCCGCTCAAGCAGTACATGCTGTTTCGGGAGTTCGAAGAGCAGGTGCAGGAGCGGCGTCTGAGTGACTTTCCTGACGCCTTTGCCGGTCATCGTCACGCGCAGGCCTACTTTGGGGTGTTCAAAAAGGTACTGCCGGAGGTGTTCGCCATTACCGACAGCCAGGTACAGGAGAAGTGGATAAAGCTGGCCTTTGAGATCGATACGGTCGTGGATGCATCGGTGGCCGAGCACTCCATCAACCCGCAGAACATCGAGGCGGGTATTCGCAAGCAGTTGCTGCCGCGTATGTTCCAGGAGTGCAAAGCAATCGGCAGTGGTATGGAGCAGGCCAAGAAGATTGTCGAGATGGTGGTGCAGATCACCCGAGTCGGCTTGAGCGGAGTCTGATCAGATGAATGTGCCTATTCGGGTCAAGGGCGATGCTCAGCCCCAGGCTCCAGCTCCATCCTTTAGCTTTCGCTACGGCGATGAGCGGATCGCCTTCGAGCGGGTGCAACGGAGACAGGCTAGCGGCAAGGTGCTTATCAAGGTGCATCCCGATTGCCGCGTCGTGGTCTCGGCCCCGCGTGAGACGGCTGATGATGCGGTTCTCGCAGCGGTCAAGCAGCGCGGACGCTGGATCTACGAACAGTTACGCGACTTTCGCCAGCAGTTGGAGCACGTCACCCCACGCCAGTACATCAGCGGTGAGAGCCACTATTACCTCGGCAAACAGTACCTGCTCAAGGTGATCAAAGCCCCTGATTCGGTGCAGGGGGTCAAGATGTTGCGTGGCAAGCTGGAGGTATCGGTCAGGAGCCTAGTCACTGATAGCGCAAAGAGAGCCGAGAAAGTCCAGGCACTGCTCGCTGACTGGTACAAGGCTCGTGCCAGGGAGGTGTTTGCCAGACGACTCAATGCCATGCTCGATCAGGCCATCTGGGTCACCGAGCGTCCGCCCCTGCGCATCCTGACCATGCAGACCCAGTGGGGCAGTTGTTCCCCCAATGGCCGGATCACGCTTAACCCGCATCTGGTCAAAGCGCCCCGCGAGTGTATCGATTACGTGATCCTGCACGAGCTCTGCCATATTGCCGAGCACAATCACAGCGAGCACTTTTACCGGCTGATGGGTCAGGTGATGCCCGGTTGGGAAAAGACCAAAGCGAAGCTGGATGGCATGGCTAACCGCTTGTTGACGTGAGTTATCAGCTCGTCAGTCACCCACAGCCCGGCAGGCCACCCTTGCCGGGCTGATTTTTTGGTGTGGATGCATTGATTGCTCTTCGCATGGAGCCTTTTGTAGCCAAAAACGGACATTTTTTCTGAGCGGAATCATCAATCGCTTCAGAATAATGTTCTATATCCGCCACCCTCTTATGTCAAAAAAGGAATAAAAAACATTTACTTATTATTTATAAAAATAAATATTCGTGATTATGTATGCTTATGTGATTTTTTATAACTATATGTTTTTTAATATAAAAAATGAAATTTTGTTGAGTGTGGCATTTTTGCCATGATAGCGTCGATAGTTATTATTTATAAAAATAAATAAGTAAAAACAACGCCTTACGTGCACTATTGCGGTTGACGACCCCCTGCCCAGTTACTAGGTTGTATGCAGGTCAGGTAGGAGTAGTCATGCAGCAAAAAACGGTTCAGCAGCCCATCGTCACCGATGCGGAGATCGCAAAAACAGCACGGTATAACCGAGACATCAAAGCTTCGGGGTATCGCCCCTGGGTCACGGTGCGGCAGTCCCATACCTATGGTCAGGGGCAGATTGTGTATAGTCACAAAACGAGACGTGAGCATCATCTGCTGAGTCGTGGCGAGAGGGCACCATTTTTCTATTTCGAACGCGATCCAACTGTTATCGACATTCTCGAACAGTATCCGTTACCACTGCATCAAACTCTAGAAATTGCTGCCTCTCTGAACGTTGTCCATCCAGGTAATTATAAAGAACGAGGTAATCATGGTGGCCGCATCCCAGCCAAAACTATGACTCAGGATTTTGTCATTATTCGGCAAACGGAGGCAGGGAAGCATATATTGAGTCCATATAGCTTCAAATATTCTGATGCGCTGGATCCAGAAATAACATCCCCCCGTGTTGTTAATCGTACATTGGCAAAAGAGCGAATTTCCCTTGAGTATTGGCGTACTCAAAATATTGATCATGTGTTGATAACAGAGAAGAGTTTTGACGCCACCATTATTTACAATTTAGAGTTTCTACGAGAATGTTTTGATGAGGCTGAACTGATTCAGGTTTCGGCAGAATTTTATGCCAATGTTATTGTTCGGTTTAGGCACCACATGATAGCAACCCCTTTATCCACGCTGCTGATGTTAATTCATCAGGTAGCCTATGAACTTAATATTGATAAATTTCAGGTGCAGTGTTTGTTCCAGCACGCGGTTTATACCGGTCGTTTGAATATCGATTTGACACAACGAATCGAGTTATACCGTCCTCTGTCAGTAATACGGAGGTCTAATGCGGGTTAACCAAAAGATCGTGTCTGATACCAAAAATAGTTCCGAGCTGCTGATCATTGATATCTGCTGGGATACAATGCGGCTAGCTGTAACTGAATTGCTACTCGTTTCACCGAAACGGCCATTTACCTTGTCGCTTGACGAAGTTGAAAATGATATTTCTCAAGGGCGTAGACATATAGCAGATCATGATTTTCCAAAAATCATCTATGAAGCAGATAATAACTTAAATCCAAGCTGGATAAAAAAACGTGATGAAGGACTTGCTACGCTTGAACCCCTAATAAGCGATCATGAACTGAGGCATCGTTATCTATATGGTGACTCAAGCGGGATTTTGAAACTACTCATTGATCGTTCAGGAAAAAGTAAAAAGTATGTCACTAGTCAATTGAATCGCTACTTCCGATGTGGTGGCATTCCAAATGCGCTATTACCTAATTACTTCGCATGTGGCAAAAATCACCAGTTGCCTACTACATACCTGGAGCTGGAAAAGGGGAAAGTTTGTCTTGCATCAAAACGAGGGCGCGAAACGATTTATGGTAAATCTTACCGTGGCATTACCCAACAAGACATTAAAAATATAGTATTCTTCTCCAAGAAAATCCGCTCGGGGACAGAAGTCCAGCTTTCTCGGTTGTATTTGGATTTTTGTATGGAGTATGCTTCGACAGAGTTGCGCCCGATGGGAGCCCCGGACGAGGATATTGCTGAACCGTTCAAAATGTTACTACCCAGAAATTATCTTATTTCTCCCAAATCATTCAAGCGCCAGCTTACTAAATATGTTGATCAGTTGACGTTTTTGAAAAAACGGGTAGGTAGTATAAATTATGATCGAGATTACGCCGGCAAGCCCGGGCTCGCGAGAGCGGGACTCCGAGGACCGGCATCGCGCTACGAAATTGATAGTACTATTGCAGATATATATATTCGATATTCCTACAGCAAAGATGAACTAGTCAGTATAGGACGACCTGTAATCTATAGTGTTGTTGATAGTTTCAGTGGAATGATTGTGGGAATTCATGTTGGTTTTGATAGTCCTTGTTGGCACGGTGCCAGTCAGGCATTATTTAATGCTATGAGTAATAAGGTCGAATTTTGTAGACAGTATGGCTATGAAATAGCTGAGTCTGATTGGCCCTGCCAGGAGGTTTGTCGTGAATTAACGTTAGACCGAGGTTCAGAGAATACTGATAGCAATATAGCTTCCCTCCTTCGCGGTCAAATTGGTATTACTGTAGGCAATTTTAATGCATATCATCGTGGTGATATGAAAGGCACGGTTGAGAAGAGTTTTGATATTATTCAGTCTCTAGCGATTCCCTTTGATTCTGGCAAGGTTGTAAAATCTCCAAAAAAAGAAGACCAACATGCATCCCGTAATTCTTTGTATACCTATGAACAGTTTATGGTTCGACTGATAAAATGTATCATATTTACCAACAATAACAGGGAAAGAGTCCTATCTCATAATTTTGAGATGTCGCGAGATGGTGTGGTTTTTACATCTCGTGGTGTTTGGGATTGGGGGATGGAGCAGGCGATATTGAAACCACGAGTTTCAACAAATCGCCTACGATACGCATTGTTGCCGGAAGCAGAGGCAACAGTTAGGTCTCAGGGAGTGTTCTTCAAAGGTTTATATTATAATTGTAATGAAATTGTACGTAGGGGCTATCTTGACCGAGCAAAAAATATTGGTCGTTTCAAAATAAAGGTTCGATATACCGATATCAGCACTAATCATATCTGGTATGGAGATGACGAAAGTGGAGAGCTCCTCCAACTGGATTTGACTGATCGTAGCGAAGCCTATAAAAATCAAATTTGGGCCAATGTCATGCGCCGTCAAGCGATTGTCAAAGAACAACTGGCTATTCTAGATGAAAGCAGATTTGATGCACGTGCATTATTGGAAATGGATTTAAAACAATGTGATGATGCGATTAGAGCAGAAAGTCGCCATCTTAAAAAATCCAATGCTAAAGGCATTCAGCCAGGGATGAAAACCCTCAAGCATATTGAGGCTGTACAGCAGCGACATAATGAAATGCAAGCCATTTATGCCGATCTCTCTGGGGTCGACAACCGGGATCAAATCCATCGGCCCAAATCGCTGCAATCTAAACAAAATTTGAATGATCCGACAGTAATATCCTTTCAGGAAGACGAACAATGAGCCAGCCAAATTATTATATGCATCCTAATCGACAGTATCGAGACAACCCATTAATTGAGGCGCTGGGTCAGCCATTAACAATGCAGCAGTTTTATGCACTCAGCGAGTTGCCTTTTATTAACAATGTTGATTTGACTGGTGTTGATGCATCACTTCATGGTTATTATATCCGAACCCTGATCGATCAATTGAATGATGTTTATGCCGTTCAAGACGAGGCATATCGTTTATATGATGTCATGCGACGCATGATTGAAGCGGGGTATGATAAACGCAATCCTCTGCGAACAGATATACGGCGGATACTGACGGCTATCGATAGAGACAAGACCAATCCCAATCAGGTTGCATATTTATCAAGCTTGGAACTCTATTCTGTATTGCAGAGTTATTTGTTGATTGGACTGAGTGGTCGTGGTAAATCATTTATGGTAAGGCGTATTCTGAAACTATTTGATCAAGTTATTGAACATTTCAATTATACCGACCACAAGGGGCAGGAGCATACGCTTGATCAATCTCAGGTAACGTATCTGTATGTAGAAATTCACGAGCGTCGTGGTCAAAAAGCGCTGCTGTTGAATATGCTGGAGGCGCTGGATGAGGTGACCGGACAAGCATATGCATATGAACACCGTAATAGGTCTGTTAATGAGTTAATTACCATAGTGCGCAAGCTTCTTATCGGTCATAGTGTTGGGTTGGTAGTCGTTGATGAGGCCCAAAATCTAGCCAAATCCTCCCGTAATGAAGTTTTAAGTATCAATGAAAAAACGTCGATAAAATTTGTCGAGGAATTGTTCAACAGAGTCGGTGTGCCGATCATGCTGGTAGGAACATTTGCAACGCTAGCATTATTTGAGCGTGAAACAACTATCGGTCGGCGAGTGACCAAAAATGGATCTATGTTATTGGCGAGTTGCGATTCTAATAGCTCATTTTGGAACCGCTTTATCCGCCTGCTATGCCAGACTCAATTACTAAAAAATCAATCAACATCGGTAGATATATTGTGTAGGCATATTCATTATCTGAGTGCGGGCATTCCGGCAATTGCCAGTAGCCTGGTTAGGGCCACGCTCGCCTATCTCACGTTCCTGGCACCTCAGGATCAAGATCTTTCGATAGCCGCGCTGGACTTAGTTTTTAATCGTGAATTTAGAGTGTTGACCCCGGCGTTAACTGCACTGAGAAAAGGTGATTACCACAAATTTGAGGATTTTGAGCCGATGCTGATGCTGGAGTCGGTGGCGAGTCATTCTGATGTCATGACACAGATAGCTCCGCCGCCCGCCATGAACCTGATTCAAGGGGAAGTCGAGCTGAGCGACAAACCCGTATCATCGCAGATTGAGGTACAGAAACGTAAAAAACTGGATCAGTTATCGCCGTCAGTATTGTTAGGACAACTCGGCTACAACCTAGATAAGGCGCAGCCGAAATGATCCTCCATCGTTTAGAGTTGCTGCCGGGCGAACATCTGGGAGCCGTGGCTGGTCGAATGCATGTGCTGAGCATCCATGGGACGTTCACCGCTACGGTAAAAGCGCTGGGTCTGGGTAGTCCACCTATTCGCCCCCAACGATTATCTCATGCCGATGACATGGCCCTCGATGCCATTTTTCGGGCGAAGGGGATAGCGCAGCCCTGGCAGACACATGGCTACGGCCATTATCTTACCCCGTTTTTAAGCCTGCCTGAGCAGGGTATGTTGATGTCTGCGTTGACGGGCCACACGCCGCTCCGGTTGAGGGTGACCGGTCAGAACAATGTACAGCATCGATACTGGCGTTGGTGTACAGACTGTATTGCCGAGGATCAGGATACTCAGGGCATGCCCTATTACCACCGCGACCATCAATTGCCAGGGGTGTTTCATTGCCATCGGCATCAACGTGGCCTATCCGGACGCTGTGTTGGCTGTGGTTTTGTAGCCATGGTGTTGTCGGCGCTGCCCATTCCTCCCTATGACAACCTCTGCCCGCACTGCGGCCACTGGATGGGGGGATACGATGGTCATTTTACCGAGCGGATGCGTGAAATCGAGTTGGCATCGCTGGCATTGGCCCAGTCGGGTTGCAGCCTCACTCTGTCAACGCTCACAGGTTATGTGAGAGAGGCTATGGGGATCTCGGGCGAGGCGATGCGCACGGTCAAGAGCATCAAAGCGATCAATGCGTGGTTTCAGCAGATGGACGCGCAGTGTGATCCCCTGGCGCTCACTGCGTATTTCACCAATTCAGAGGGGGACGGTCAGGGATGGCAATTACCTCCTCAGCTGCGTAATGCACGGGGCTACCATGAGCAGTCAGCCCGAGATCCGTTGCACCCCTTGGTCCACCTTCTCATGTTGCAGCATGCAGGCGTCGATCTGATGGGGCTCCTGAGGTCTGAGGGCTGACCTTGTGTTGGGCTCGGTAATCCCGGCGTACATCCCTGGTGAGTCGGCCTACAGTTGGGTCTCGCAGTATTTCGTGCAGTCGGCCTACAGTGACCGCAACCGCGTCTGTGACCGTTTGTTCCATCATCCGGCCATTCGTCTGCATCCGTCATTACCTGGTCATATTGAGGCAACGGCCCAGGCAGCGGGAGTGGATCCACAATACCTGCTGCACCATGGCACGGGTTTCCCGCTTTATGCCCTTACGTTGAGAGACAAGCTGCAAGTCGACACCCTGGCATCTGCGATGTTGGGTGAAGGGCAGGGGCTGATGGCCCTGTCAGGACAAGCGGCCAGCAAGCTGGCTTTTGGCGGTGTCTGCCTGAAATGGTGTCCCGCCTGCTTGCGAGAGGATGAACAGGACGTAGGATGTGGATATTGGCATACGGCGCATCAACTGTACGGGGTCACGGCCTGTACCAAGCATGCGCTGCGATTGCAAACTCTGGCGGCCAGTGCAGGAGGCATTGATCGGCAACTGCTTCTACCGGATCCCGAGATACCCTGTGAACAATCGCGTCCATCTGAACAGGAAATAAACCTTTCTACATATATCACCGCTCTGCATCGGTATCTGTGCGTCCAGTCGCCAACGGAGTCGCTAGCGGAGCTGTACCAGCGATGGCTCGGGCAACAGGGCTATCTGACGGCCCGAGGCCATCTGCGTAGCCAGCCCCTGTTGCAGGCCATGACGGAGTTCTGGCAGGGGTTGTTTGCCGATATAACGCCAATAGTGCCGCCGGGGCTGGCCAACTATCGATACGTCTCGGGGCTGGTGCACGGTGACCGCAGTCACCACTACCTGAAACATGTGATGCTGATGGCGTTTGTGAGTCGCAGCCCAGCGGAGTTCTTCTCCATCGAGGTGCAGCAGGTGTTGCCTGTGCCGCCAGCGCGTGACGCGCAAGCCGTCGAGCGAGCAGTGCTAAGGTGGTTGGCAGAGCCGCTCTCCATGCGTCAGGTCGCCCGCCAGACCGGTTACAGTGTCGGTTATATCAGGCAACTCGCGTTGCGACACAACCACCCCGTCGAACACCGAGCCCAGCGCATCACTGCGGCGGTGGCGCGGGGAATATGGCGGCAGGCGTTCATGGGGGTAAGCCGACAGCAGATCGCCCATTGCCATGGCGTCTCAGTCGGTGCGGTCGAAGCCATCATTCAGAGCCATCAGGGGTTGTCTGATTGGCGGCGGCATCTGGGCAGCGTGCGTAAGCTGCGTGAGCACCGAGATACATTGACGACATACCTGGCACAGCATGTCGATGCCAGTCGCGGTGGCATCGAACAGGCGTGCCGAACGGCATTCAGCTGGCTCTATCGGCATGATCGCTCCTGGCTGTATCAGCAGTTGCCCGCTCCCAAACAGTCTGTCTACCACCCCTCCGTGGATTGGGCACAACGTGACCGGGCACTGGTGGCCCAACTCGAACAGTTGGACGGGGAGGCAAGGTCACTGTCCGCGCTGGAGAGAGCGCTTGGCAGACCGGATTGGCTCAGGAAATACAAAGCTAGATTACCGCTCAGCTATGCGCTGGCTGTGCGACTTGTCGCTGCTTACGCAGCCCAGCATCCCAAACCCTGATGGCCACCGGTGATATCGGCACGGCTGTCAGGGGTCAACACGAGGAGTATTGCCATGAAAGTCGAAGCCATCTTCCCCACCACCCAAGTCGTCGATATTCTCTGCGATGTCTGTGGCAGCAGCACGACAACCACCATTGGTACGCAGGAGTTCGGCACGCTGGCTGCGCGCTGGGGGTATGGTTCGCAGCACGATGGTGAACGATATCAGGTACACCTATGTGAAGGCTGCTTTTTTGGGGCGCTGGCCAACCTGAGACAGGAGCATCGGTTGATGAATATGTTTTCGGATGATTATCAACCCGCAGACCCTGATCAATTTGGGAAAATTGAAGGCAATCGAGAGCTTATCTAACCACGATTTGAGTGGTTGTGTTGATCGGCTCATCAAGTGAGCCGATTGGTCGAGGTGATCGGCTCATCAAATGAGTCGATTGGTCGAGGTCATCGGCTCATCAAGTGAGTCGGTTGGTCGAGGTGATCGGCTCATCAAGTGAGCCGATTGGTCGAGGTGATCGGCTCATCAAATGAGCCGATTGGTCGGGGTGATCGGCTCACCAAATGAGCCTATTGTTGGTGCTTTATGGTCACGTATGAACTGTTAATCAACAGGGGATGCCATGCCTAATCCGGCCGACAAGATCGATAACTGCCTGCGCTCCCATAGGCGTAGTAATCACATCGGCCGGTTTTTCACCACCTAATCCCCACGCAGAGCGGGTGAGCCATCTCATCGTTTTAGCAGTATCTCCCCGGTGTAGGGATATGGCTGCGTCCACTGCTAAGGCTGCCCAGTAAACGCGATCTCCCTGAGCTGTCGATAAGCGATTGCCCCGTTTGATTTGGCGATTCAGTGTGTCTCGGCTAATGCCAATCATCTGGCAAATTGTTCGGGTATTAGACCCCAATAGCTTGCTCAGTTTGACGACGATCTCAGGAGATACACCAGACACTATGTGCTGATGGGCGGCTAGCCAGTTACGTGGTAGACCGAGCGACTCCAGAACAGATAGATTGCTGGTTGGGGGAGATTGCTCTACATGAGTCATCATGAGTCTGCGCCTCCGTCTGGGGGTTGTTGATGGCAGCCCAATGCGAATCATCACTCAGGAGTTCATTGGGTCATCATCTAGTTTGGGGTATTCGTGAGCGGGTGACCACAAGAACGATAAATATATTAAATCCTTTTAAATCAGTCTCTTAAGTTGTTTGTGTCGATTGGGCCCAATTGCATGATTTCGATTAAAAAAGTGTTCATTGGAATTGGTATACTGCATCACTTCAAAATCGGGAGTGATGCATGAATTTCACCTTGTTGTTCGACTGGCTTAAGCACCTTGAGCCCAGCTCTGTCCCTACCATCGTGTTCTGTCTGGTAGTTTTGTTTTCCGCATTTTTTTGTGTGTTTTATCTTGGGCCATCATTTTTGGTGGCGAACAAGTTAAAGCAGGCTAGCAAGGGATTAGAAATACAGCATGAACTACCTGCTTCTGAAAAGTTAGAACAGGCTACAGCCATGTTTGCTGAGCCCAAATATCGGGCCATGAATCATGCATGGAAAGAATACGCTGACACTCTGCACAGACAGAGTGAATTGGTTGAGGGAGAGAGTCGATTAGTTGCTGTGCGAGCAACCTCCCTATCTGCCACTTTCTTCTCAGTGCCTAGTATTGTAGAGACGCCTCTCCGCACCGAGGTTTTCAAACACCTGCCAGGTGTACTGACAGGGTTAGGTATCGTAGGCACCTTCCTGGGTTTGATGTCGGGTTTGATGCATTTTGATGTGTCGGATCCTGCCAAGGTTACCGAAAGTGTCTCTCGCTTGCTCAATGACGTGCTTTTTGCTTTTGTTGGGTCTTCGATCGCAATCTTTGCATCCATCGTAGTGACTGGATTGGAAAAATGGCGTTGGGGACGTTGCCTCCAGTTACTGGAAAAGTTGACCGAGTCCATTGATGAACTCTTCAAGGGTGGTGTGGGTGAGGAATATTTAGCTGACTTGGTTAAGGCCAGCACATGTACAGAACCTTAAGCGGCAAGCGAATTAATAATACCGTCTAACGTGTTGTTTTGCTTGGATTTTCTCTGCCTA
>NZ_JAPCJA010000075.1:0-16404 GCF_027707745.1 Aeromonas sp. QDB23 | reverse complement strand
TGATCTCGCACCTCGATAACTGTACGTAAGATCAGTATAGTTCGTGGTAACTGACTGCTAATCATGGGTAATCAGGTAAAGGAACATATTGTGTTAACTAAAGGACTCATTAAAAACATCGGCTTCCAGGTTGTGGTGGCCATGGTACTGGGCGCAGTGGTCGGCGCGTTCATGGGTGAACAAGCCACCGTATTTGCACCGCTTGGTACCCTGTTTATCCAGTTGATCAAGATGCTGGTGATCCCGCTGGTGGCGGTTGCCATCCTCTCCGGCGCCGCCAATCTGGGCGCCAGCCCGGCGGCGGGCAAGATCGGCGCAGCGACGCTGGCCTTCTTCCTGATTACCTCTGCGTTGGCCGTGCTGCTGGCGCTGGTGATGGGGCAAATCTTCAAACCGGGTGTCGGGGTCGATTTCGCTTCCGTCGCCTCCATGTTTGGCGGTGACTACGCCGATAAAGGGGCGCTGCCGGATGCAGTTGCCACCCTGCTTGGCATGATCCCCACCAACGTGTTCCAGTCGCTCAACGAGGCAAACATCCTGCAGATCCTGGTGTTCTGCATGTTCCTCGGCATTGCGCTGGCCAAACAGCCGCGCGAGCGGGCCAAGCCGCTGGTCGATGGGCTCAATACCCTGGTGGATGCCTTCGTCTGGATGATCAACAAGGTGATGATCATTGCGCCGCTCGGGGTGTTCGGTCTGATGGCTGAAGCCATCGGTACTTATGGCTTCGACGTGCTGACCCTGGTGCTCAAGCTGTTCGTGGTTTATGTGGCCGCCATCCTGATCTTCGGCTTTGTGGTCTATCCGCTGCTGGTCGTGATGTTCTCCAACACGCCGGTACGCAAGTACTTCTCGGCCATGAAGAAGCCGCAGATCGTGGCCTTCTCCACCGCCTCTTCCATGGCGACCCTGCCGGTCAATATGGAGACCTGCGAGCATGATCTGAAAGTGACCAACGCGACTGCTTCCTTCGTGCTGCCGCTGGGGGCCACCATCAACATGAGCGGCAACGCCATCTATTACGGTCTGGTCGCCATCTTCTTCGCTCAGGTTTACAACATCGATCTGAGTGTCGGTGCCTGGGCGGCCATCATCGTGACCTCCACCCTGGGGGCGATCGGTCAGGCCGGTGTGCCGGGCCCAAGCTTCCTGGTGGTTGCCGTGCTGCTGGCAGCCGGGATCCCCATCGAAGGGTTGCCGCTGCTGTTTGCGCTGGATCGTCTGTTCGACATGATCCGCACCTCCCTCAATATTACCGGTGATGCGGCCTGTGCTGTCATTGTTGACCGCTTCAGCCCGGAATATGACCCAGAGCGTTGGAACAAGGCATAACAGCTTTGAGTTGAACAAAAACAGCGCTGAGCTAACACAGCCTTGAGCTGAAACTGCGTAACGCGAGCCCCTGCCATGATGGCGGGGGCTTTTTTATATCTGGCGGACAGATATCAGAGAAAGGAGTGCACAAGAGGTTGCTGACGGATTTTGCTGTGTTGAATGGAGAGCACAGGAGGGGAAAACAACTGCCGTGGGCATGGGCCTTGTGACGGATGGCAGCCTGTTGTGGCTGCCGGGGCAGGGGGTTGTCAAATGGCGGGTAACAAAAAGGGGAGCCTGGCTCCCCCCGGATATGATCTGCTGCTGGTTCTACTCCATCAGGCCAAACAGAGTGTGGTTAAACCATCCTGGTTACACCCTTGTGGCGAAAGAAACAGCGTCAACGTGATGAAATCATATCTATGTTGACCATCTCGGCGTTGTCACTGAAAAGCGCCAGTTGGTGGCGATTAAACAGACATGCCAGATAAGGCCAGTCCGGATTGATGCCTCTCTATCCGGCTCAGAACTGTGACAGTGAGGGCAGAGAGACAGCAACCAGGGTGAAAAACACCGTGAAAACGGCAGTAACGACAAACTCTTTCATTTTTCTCTCCCCAGGTTGTTGGTTGATGTTGTCAAGATACCATAACAGGGGGTTAAAACAAGGGTAAAGTTGATAAAATGGCGACTTTGCGCGTCAGCGATGTCGAGGTGGTCATTTTTGACATGTTGCGCTGATTTTATCGCCCGTTGCGACGTTTGACCCATCGAAGATCCAGTCGTTTCAATTATTTTGTTTAAATTCAATGTCTTATTGTTTTGCTAATTTATTTTTAGGTGGGTTTTATATGGGGCTTAAATAGGGTTTTAGAAGTTATCTCCCTCGTAACTGTGTCATGAAGGCCATCAAAAGTGCATCTGGTTATGATTTGACGATGTCTGACGCAGATAGCTCATCCAAAAAAAGTTGGTGGAGGCAATCTGGTTGCCAACCCTTGTCGCCCCATGACTTTATCAGGCCGATGTCTCCGTATTTTTACAGCAACACTCCGTTTTACAGGGGGGCGAGCCATGGATTGGGGGGATACGGATTGGCAGTTGGCTGTTTTATCAGCGCCAATTGCACCGGCCGGTGGACGAATAGACAAGGTGGCAGCAAGGCTTAGGTGTGCATTAAGCCAGAGGCTTACTCTGTGGCTGGTCTGGCTGGTCTCGAACAGCGATCTGTGTGGCCGATGCATTTGGCATAAGTCATGTGATTGCAACGCAAGAGCTGGGCCGGATCATGGTTGGGGAACTGGGGGCGATTCAGATATCTGAATATCGTCTACAAGATTGAGATACACACAGCGGTGTATGACGAGGAGGCTGAACAAGCTCGTTTCAGGGTCAGCACAGAAGCAGGCCACCACAAGCCGGTTCAACAGTGATAAAACATCCACGGCAATATCGGAACTGTCTCTTTGGCTGAAACCGGTTGGAGCGAGGAGGGGAAGGCTAACGATCAGTCAGACGGCGCAAGAGCTGGGATTCAAGGCAACCTGCAGGGTGAGGGCGGTACACTGTGCCGATGCATCAGCTTGCGTGAGATATAAAAAAACCCTCCGATGGAGGGTTTCTATCATCAACAACCGGTAAAAAGCCGCGTGGCTTAGAACAGGGTGGTGGAGAGATTGTAGAGCTCCTGATCGAACGGGCGCTTCATGTTCTCGATGCAGTCGATGATGTCGTGGTGTACCAGCTCGTTGCGCTGGATACCGACGCAGCGACCACCGTGGCCAGCCAGCAGCTGCTCAACGGCGTAAGCACCCATACGGCTGGACATGATGCGGTCACGAGCAGTCGGGGCACCGCCACGCTGGATGTGGCCCAGGATGGTGGCGCGGGTTTCACGGCCGGTCAGGGCTTCGATGTCTTTGGCCAGGGCGTTCACATCGGTGACGTGCTCGCAGATGGTGATGATGGCGTGCTTCTTGCCTTTTACTTCACCTTCTTTGATCTGTTGCAGCAGCTTGTCCTTGTCAAAAGCCACTTCCGGCACGATCACGTACTCGGCACCACCGGCAACGGCGGCAGACATGGCCAGATCGCCACAGTGGCGACCCATGATCTCGACCACGGAGATACGGTGGTGGGAGCTGCAGGTGTCGCGCAGACGGTCGATGGCGTCAACGACCACGTTCAGGGCGGTATCAAAACCGATGGTGAAGTCGGTACCGGCGATGTCGTTGTCGATGGTGCCCGGCAGGCCGATGCAGGGGAAACCCTCTTCGGTCAGCTTCTTGGCACCCATGTAGGAGCCGTCACCACCGATCACCACCAAGGCGTCGATGCTGTGCTTTTTCAGGTTTTCGATCGCTTCGGCGCGCACTGCGGGGTCTTTGAAGGCAGGGAAACGGGCAGAACCCAGGAAAGTACCACCACGGTTCACCACGTCGGAGACGCTGTGACGCTCCAGCTTGACGATGCGATCCTGATGCAGGCCGAGGTAGCCATCATAAATACCGTAAACTTCCAGGCCATGATGCAAACCGGCGCGAACCACGGCGCGAATGGCTGCGTTCATACCGGGTGCGTCGCCACCACTGGTCAAAACACCAATACGTTTGATTTGTTTGGTCATGAGTGCCTCTGGATCTGAGTTGTCAAATACGAATGTTTGGAAATAGACAAGCCACTTTTACTATATCGGCTTTCGTATGGGATGCGGGGGCCGCCATAGGAAAAGCGATACAAGAGAGGGGACGTGCCCCTCTCTTTGCCAGTAATGTGAAATTACTTGGCAGCGCCAGCGATGATCTGGGAGAAGTCGTCCACTTTCAGGGACGCACCACCGACCAGGCCACCGTCGATGTCCGGCTGACCGAACAGATCGGCTGCAGTGGCGCCAGTGACGGAACCGCCGTACAGGATCTGTACTTTGGCAGCAACGGCGCCATCAAAACCGGCCAGGTACTGACGGATGTGAGCGTGAACGGATTGAGCGATCTCCGGAGTGGCAGTCTTGCCAGTACCGATGGCCCATACCGGCTCGTAAGCAACAACGGCGTTGTTGAAGGAGGCGATGCCGCAACGGTCGATAACGGCTTTCAGCTGGGTCTCAACCACGTTCTTGGTCACGCCAGCTTCGAACTGCTCCAGGGTCTCACCGATGCACAGAACCGGGATCAGGCCGCCTTTCTGGATCGCTTCGTACTTGGCCGCAACCACGTCGTCAGTCTCTGCGTGCAGGGTACGGCGCTCGCTGTGACCGACCAGGGAGTAGGTGCAACCGAAGGCTTTCAGCATGGAGGGGGCATTTTCGCCGGTGAAGGCACCAGACTCGTGAACGTCAGCGTTCTGGGCACCGTAGGCAATCTTGCTGCCAGCGGTCAGTTGCTCAACCAGACCCAAAAAGATAACCGGCGGGCAGACGGCGACTTGTACAGAAGGATGAGCGGCAGCAGCCGGGGTCAGTCCTTTGATCAGAGCTTCAACAGAAGCTTTGGTGCCGTTCAGTTTCCAGTTACCCATTACCAGGTGCTGTCTCATCTTGTATATCTCCTAGGCATTTGATTGCGCGACATTATATGAATTGAACCGAGCCCAAGATAGCTGACCCGGCGGCAAATGACGTAATTTTTTTTCGCTTTCCTGATCCAAATCAGGAATGAATCGCTTGATTGCTCATTCGTTAACCTGCCCTCGCAAGCGAGCCCACCATACCCCAATCCATTCGTGGATGGCAGCTTCGGAATACATCAAATAACGCCCTTTGGGTAAATAACTGTAGAGCGGCTGAGGCACCTGGCTCTGCTTGGCGGTGTAGTCGGTGGGGGCCGGCACGGCATTGAGTCCCTGACCCTGATAGAGCGCCATGGCCCGGGGCAAATGGGTGGCAGAACTGACCAATGCCACCTCTTTTCCTTTCAGGTGGCGACTGATACTGACCGCTTCGTCATGAGTGTCTTTGTTGTTTTCAAACAACGTCATCCGCGCGCGGGGAATGCCGAGGCTCATCGCCATCCGGGCGTTGACCTCGGCATTCGACAGGGGATCCCCCGATACATAACCCGAAAAGATCAGCTCGGCGTCGGGATAGGCCTGGGCGAGACGCACCCCTTCGAGGGTGCGAGCCAAGGCGATATTGTTCTGCCAGGAACGCTCGGGCACCGCCGGATCGCTGACATGGCCGTTGCCGAGCACCACGATCGCCTCGATCTTGGGATGCTGGCTCACCTCGAACGGCGGATAGGTCTGCTCCAGCCCGCGGGCCAGTTCATAGCTCACCGGCCGCATCCCCATCAGCGCCACAATGAGCAGCGAGAGGGTGGCCAGCAGTTTGCCGGTTTTCTGAAAACGGGTGAACCAGAGCAGCAGCAGGGCGACAAGCAGCAGGGAGAGGGAGAAGGGGAGCGGCATCAGCAGCTGACCCAGCCACTTTTTAATCACAAACACGGCAGACACTTCCTTGAGTTTTCAGCAAATTCGGGATGTGACAGAATACCCCTCTTTTTTTGGATGGCCAAAGTTGAGTTTCTCTTGAAGCAAGATCAGAGTTTTGACGGTCGCGCCGACAAGTTCGCCCGCAATATTTACGACTCCACCAAGGGGCGCATTCGCACCACCATCGTCTGGAGCGACATCGAAGCCTGCCTGGCGCGCCTTGGCAACCGGCCGTTGCGCATCCTCGATGCGGGGGGCGGTTTTGGCTACTTTGCCCAGAAGCTGGCGGCCATGGGTCATCAGGTCGAGTTGTGTGATCTCTCCGCCGAGATGCTGGATCTGGCCCGCAGCCAGATCGCCGAGAAGGGGCTGGAAGACAACATTCGTCTTATCCATTGCCCCATTCAGGATCTGAAACAACACGTGACCGGCACCTTTGATCTGGTGCTCTGCCACGCGGTGCTGGAGTGGCTTGCCGAGCCGCGCCAGACCTTGCTGGGTCTGTTCCCTTTCGTCAATGCCGGGGGCATACTGTCGCTGCTTTTCTATAACCGTCATGGTCTTCTGTTCCAGAGTCTGGTGGTGGGCAATTTTGACTATGTGCGACTTGGTCTGCGCAAGAAGCGCCAGACTGCGCTCACGCCCACCAATCCGCAGTTGCCGGAGCAGGTCTATGACTGGATTGGCCGAGGCGGGCTCAAGATCATCGGCAAGACCGGGGTGCGGGTGATCCACGACTATATGCGTCACAAGCAGGATCAGGTCGAGAAGTTCGACGATCTGCTTGCTATGGAGCAGCAATATTGCCGTCAGGAGCCTTTTGTCGCCCTGGGTCGCTATATCCATGTGATGGCGCAGAAACCCGCCAGTTGATGGGGCCTGATTTTTCGATGCTACCGGATGTAGCCGCGCGCGAGTTTGTGCGCTCAATTACAACAACGAGATGACAACGTCATGATGAGTACATCCCGTACCCTGCCCGAGCGTTCTTTGCCGGAGATAGTAGGGTGGGTCAGGCAGGAGGGGTTGGCGCTGAGCCTGCCTACCGACCGGCTGGCCTTTCTGATTGCAATCAAGACACTGTCCGAAGATGAGTCGGACTTGTCGGAAGCGGCGCTGCACGATGCCTTTGGCTATGTCAGCAACGCTTTTGGCCAGATGGACGAGACCCTCACCGGTCGCGCCAACAACGCCATCAACGACCTTATTCGCCAGCAGTTGCTGTCGCGCTTCAACACCGACATGGTGGCGGGGGAGAGCCTCTATCGCCTGTCGCGTCTTGGGATCGGCATCGTCGACTTCTTTCTCGATCAGCGTCAGGTCGATTCCATCAAGCTCTCCATCTTGCTCGAGCATTTGGCGGCCGAGCTCGACACCGCCCGCAAGGCGGCGCTCGAGACCAACACCCGCGAGCAGTGGGACGCCGAGGTGCTGCCACGGCTCACCTTCTCGCTGGAGGAGACGCTGGGGCGCATCGATCTCACCCAGCGCGCCATGGATGAGCAGCAGAATCAGGTCAAAAGCGAGATCGCGGCCCTGCTGACCCAGAACTGGGTCGATGCCATCCACAGCTGCGAAAAACTGCTGCACGAGACCGGCCAGACCCTGCGCGAACTGCAGGATACCCTGGATGCCGCCGGTCACCGCCTGCAGGCGGGGCTGCTCAACATTCAGGAAGCGGCGCAGGGGCGCGACGATCTGTTCCACGTCGAGGAGCTGACTCACGCCTTGCAAGGGCGCCTTGACGTCATCACCAGCTGGGGCCAGCAGTGCATCGAGCTCTGGTCCCGCTACGACAGACATGTCCACAAGTTCATTCGCAACGCCATCGACATGGACAAGAACCGCGCCTTCAGTCAGCGGCTGCGCGACTCCATCCGCAATTTCGAACAGCACAACTGGCTGCTGCGCATTGCCGAGGAGCCCCGTTTGCTGGAGCTGCGCGATGAAACCATCGCCATCCACGACGAGGAGGTGACCGGCGAGGTGCCCCTCGAGATGGAGTACATGGAGATGGTGGACATCAACCAGGAGCTGGCGGAGCGCATCGAGCGCTATCTGGCCCGCTATCCCGAGCAGGGCCAGCAGCTGGATTTGGCCGATGTATTGCGCGAATACCTGCTGGATTACCCGGCTCACGCCCATTTCGATGTGGCGCGTCTTCTGATCGACCAGGCCGTGCGCCTGGGCCATGCCAGCGGTGAGCGCGAGCTGCACCGCCAACCCGCATGGAAACCCATTAACCAAGCTGGATCCAAGGTTCAGGCCTATGTCATTGATCAATACTGAGTTTCCCTTGCCGCTGCGGCTCGCAGAGGCGATTGCCAACCCCTTGTTTCCGCGCATCGACACCGCCTTGCGCTCCGGCCGTCACATCAGTGCCGACGATTTCGAACAGCACTCGGCGCTGGTGGAGTACCACAACGAGCTGGAGATCTTCTATGGCCGTTATCAGGTGGAGCTGATCAAGGCGCCGGAAGGCTTCTTCTACCTGCGTCCGCGCCCCAGTGCCGACATCGGTACCACTGTGCTCTCCGAGCTCGATATGCTGGTGGGCAAGGTGCTTTGCTACCTCTACCTGAGCCCGGATCGCCTTGCTTCGGAAGGGGTGTTCGCCATGGGCGAGCTGCAAGAAGAGGTGCTGAGTCTGGCCGACGAGAAGCAGTTGCTGCGGATGGTCAACAGCCGCTCCGGCGGTACCGATCTCGACAAGAAGAAGCTCTTGGAGAAGATCCGCACCTCCATGCGTCGCCTGCGCCGCCTTGGCATGATCACCGCCCTTGGCAACAGCGACAAATTCCGGGTCAACGAATCGGTGTTCCGCTTTGCCGCCGACGTGCGCTCCGATGAAGATCCGCGCGCCGTGCAACTGCGGATGATCCAGGAAGGGGAAGCCATCTTCCACGACGACGAGATGCCGAGCAGCGATTCGCTATTTGACGATATCGAGGCGGACCTCGATGAAGAACAACTGGATCTGGAGGTATAAACAGTGCGAGGCAAGTTCAAATCCCTGACCATGGTCAACTGGAACGGCTTCTTCGCCCGAACCTTCGATCTTGACCAGCTGGTCACCACCCTCTCTGGCGGCAACGGTGCGGGCAAATCCACCACCATGGCGGCCTTTATCGCGGCGCTCATTCCCGACCAGTCGCTACTGCATTTTCGTAACACCACGGAAGCGGGCTCCAGTAGCGCCTCCCGTGACAAGGGGCTCTACGGCAAGCTGCAGCGCGGACACTGCTATTCGCTGCTGGAAGTGATGAACAGCCGCGAACAGCGGATCTGGGTCGGCGTACACCTCGAACAGGTGGCCAACCGCGACAACAAGGTCAACATCACCCCGTTCGCGCTGGTGGATGTGCCAGAGCAGCTGCAACCCACCGATCTGCTGCTGGAAAAACTGGATGACGGCAAGGGGCGGGTGCGCGCCTTTACCGATCTGAAAGGGGCCGCCGCCGAGCTGGGGGCCATCAAGGTCGCCAAGTTCAATACGGTGACCGACTATCACAACTTCATGTTCGAGTTCGGCATCACCCCGAAGAAGTTGCGCGATCAGAAGGATCGCGGCAAGTTCTATCGCCTGATCGAAGCCTCCCTCTACGGCGGCATCTCCTCGTCCATCAGCCGCTCTTTGCGTGAATACCTGCTGCCGGAGAACTCAGGGGTGCGCAAGGCGTTTGCGGATATGGAGGCGGCCATCTATGAAAACCGCCGTACCCTGGAAGCGATTAAAGAGACTCAGGGGCAGCGGGATCTGTTCAAGAACCTGATCACCGAGACCACTCACTATGTGGCAGCGGACTATGTACGCAACGCCGCCGAGAAGAGCCGTCTCTCCGAGCTGGCCCTCAAGGCGCGCCAGGAGCTGTCCGACAAGCGCCGCTTTTTGGCCGAAGAG
Source organism: Aeromonas sp. QDB23 (assembly GCF_027707745.1). Lineage (NCBI taxonomy): Bacteria > Pseudomonadati > Pseudomonadota > Gammaproteobacteria > Aeromonadales > Aeromonadaceae > Aeromonas > Aeromonas sp. QDB23. Next base: position 6,761 of record NZ_JAPCJA010000075.1, on the reverse strand, counting down.
AAGCAGCGCGCCATCTATCTGGCTGATGAGGTGGAGCAGCTTACCAACCGTGAAAAATTGCTGACCGACGAGCTGGAATCTGCCGCCGAGCATCTGGCCAAGGTAATGGCAGCTGTTGCACTGCAGAAGAAGATCGAGATGTATCGCGCCGATCTGGCGGAGCTGGTCGACAAGCTGGAGCAACAGCAGGCGATCGTGGAGGAGATCCACGGCCAACTGCTGGAGGTGGAAGAGCGCAAGGAGCTGGCCCAGGCCGAGGTAGACAGCCTCAAGACCCAGTTGGCCGACTACCAGCAGGCGCTCGATATTCAGCAGACCCGCGCCATCCAGTATCGTCAGGCGGTGCAGGCGCTGGAAAATGCCCGCGAGCAGTGCGAGCTGCCGGGGCTGACCGCCGAACAGGCGAGCGACACTTTGCATCAGTTCCGCAGTGCCGAGCAGAGCCTCACCAGCCGGGTGCTGGGGGCCGAACAGCAGCTGGCGCTAGCCAAGGCGGCGGTGGCCGAGCATGAAGCGGCGTTGGCGCTGCTGCTCAGTATCGCCCCGGAGACAGTGCGCGAGGCAGCCTGGCCCACCGCGCAGGCGCTGCTCAAGCGTCATATCGAAGACAAGGCTCGCATCGCGCAGGGGCAGGGGCTGCGCACCGCGCTGGCTCGCCTCGAGAAAGAGAGCGAAAGCCAGAAGAATCTCTTCAAGCTGCGCGACGAGCTGCAGCAGGCTTCTGGCCAGCAGATCGCCAGCCAAGATGAGCTGGAGATCTTCCTCGAAGCCCAGCGCACCCGTCAGGAGGAGCTGGCCGAGCAGCAGGCGGAGGTGAACCAGCGCCGCGCCAGCCTCGAGCATCAGGGCGTCCAGCTCGGCCGTGATATTGCGGAGCTCACCAAGCTGGCTCCCCGCTGGCTCAAATCCTTTGAAAAGCTCGAGCAGCTGCGCGAGCAGAGCGGTCTGCCGCTGGCCACTGCCGAAGAGCTTTCTTCCGGCATGCAGAGCGTGCTCGACAAGGAGCGCGAGTTCGAGCAGGAGAGCAACCGCATCGCGGCGCAGAAACAGGCACTGGAGCTGCAAATTCGCAACCTGCAACTGGGCGCTGGCGAGGCCGATCCGCGCCTTGCCCGCATCGCCGAGCAGGTGGGGGGCGTGCTGCTCTCCGATGTCTATGACGACATCTCCATCGACGATGCCCCTTACTACTCCGCGCTCTACGGTCCGGCTCGCAGCGCCTTGGTGGTGCTCGACCTTGAAGGCGCCATCGAGCGGCTGAAAAAGCTGGACGATTGCCCGGAGGATATCTACCTCATTCAGGGCAACCCCGACTCCTTTGACGAGGATCTGGTGGAAGCGGACGAGCTGGGAGACGCCGTGCTGGTGCGCACCAGCAAGCGTCAGGTGCGCTTCTCCCGCTACCCCGAGTTGCCGCTGTTTGGCCGCGCTGCGCGGGAAAAGCGGATCGAGCAGCTCGACCTTGAGCGCGAAGGGCTCATCGAGGGTTACGCCAAGGCCGCCTTCGAGCAGCAGAAGTTCCACCGTCTTTACGGTCACTTCCGCGACTTTATCGGCCTGCATCTGGATATCGCCTTCCGCCCCGACCCCGAGGCCGAAGTGCAGGCCAAACAAGCCGAACTTCGCGCGCTGCAAGGGGCCATCGGTGAGTGCGACAAGCTGCTGAGTGATGCCAAAGCGGCCGCCGCCCAGTTGACCCGCCATATCCAGCTGGTGCAGGGGATGCTGCCCTTTGCCCACCTGTTTGCCGAGACAGAGCTGGCGGCCCGCCTCGAGGCGGCTCACGCCGATGTGGAAGCGCTAAAACAGGCCGAAGCCTTTATCGCCAAACACGGCAAGTCGCTGGAAAAACTGGAAACCATGGTGCAGGTACTGCGTCAGGATCCACAGGATCTTGCTGCGCTGCAGGCCGCTTATGACGAGGTGAGCGATCTGCTGGCCGAGCAGAAGCGCCGTTGCTACGCCCTCGATCAGCTGGTGGCCCGTCTGCCGCACTTTGCCTATCAGGATGCACAAGACCTGCTGGGCAAGGCCTCCGAGATGAGCGAGCGACTCAAAGAGAAGCTGAAAGCGGCCGAGCTTGCCGCCCGCACCGCTGGCGAGCAGCACAAGCAGATTGCCCAGCGCCACACAGAGGCGTTGCAGCTGCGTACCGCCCTCAACTCCAGCGTCGAGGCCAAGCGCCAGACCCTGACCGAGTTCGAGCAGGAGCTGGCGGCCATGGGGCTGACCCTCTCTGACGACATGGAAGAGAAGTCCCGCGCCCACAAGAAAGAGATTGAAGAGCTGCTGATCCGCACCCGTTCCCGTCGCACCAGCGCCGAGGCCCAATTGCAGGTCACCAAGCGCGAGATCGAATCCCTTGGTGGTCGTCTCAAGCTGGAAGGCAAGGATTACTACGGCGCCCGTAAATCCCTGGTGGGCCACAAGGCGAGCTGGTCGCGGGTGGTGCGACTGGCACGGGAGACCGACGTCGAGAAGCGCCTCAACAAGCGCGAGCTGGCGTACCTCGACAGCGACGAGCTGCGCTCCATGTCGGACAAGGCGCTCGGCGCCCTGCGGGTGGCGGTGGCTCACGACGAGGCCCTGCGCGATGCGCTGCGTCTCTCCGAGGGCAACCGCAGCACCGAGCAGAAGGTCGCCTTCTACGTGCAGGTCTACCGTTACCTGAAAGATCGCATCCGCAACGACATCATCCGCTCGGATGATCCGGTGGAGGCGATCGAGGAGATGGAGATCGAGCTGGCGCGGCTCGCCGACGAGCTCAAGCAGCGGGAAACCCATCTGTCGCTCTCCTCCCACGAGGTGGCGGCCAAGATCACCAACATCATCCGTCGCGAGCAGAACCGCATCCGGGTGCTCAACCAGGGCTTGCAGAACATCGCCTTCGGTCTGGTGCGCGGGGTGCGCCTCAACGTCAACATCCGCGAGGCTCATACCCGTCTGCTGACGGCGCTGGCCGATCAAACCGCCATGCACAACGATCTGTTCGCCGACAAGGAGCTCAGCTTCTCCGAGGCGATGGCCAAGCTGTTCCAGCGCCTGAACCCGCAAGTAGAGCAGGGGGATCGCAGCTATCAGGTGATGGGCGACGTGCTGCTCGACTATCGCAACTATCTGGAGCTGGAGATCGAGGTGCAGCGCGGGGCCGATGGCTGGCTGCGTGCCGAGAGCGGCGCGCTCTCTACCGGCGAAGCGATCGGTACCGGTCAGGCCATCCTCTTGATGGTGCTGATCAGCTGGGAGGAGGAGTCCCGCCGTCTGCGCGGCAAGGATATCGCTCCCTGCCGTCTGTTGTTCCTCGACGAAGCGGCCCGTCTGGATGGCAAATCCATCGCCACCCTGTTCGAGCTGTGCGAGCGGCAGGATATGCAGCTGCTTATCGCCGCGCCCGAGAACATCAGCCCGGAGAAGGGCACCACCTACAAGCTCATCCGTAAAGTGCAGGGCAAGCACGAACACGTGCATGTGGTGGGCCTGCGTGGCTTCGGTTTTAGCGATGACAAGCTGATTGCCTGATCAGTTTCTGGCCCATTCCGACACGGGATGACGGGTAAATAGTTGAAAGGGAGGCATTTGCCTCCCTTTTTGCATGAGAGATATGGCAAAGTAGCCGCACCGTCGCTGCTGCCTGACAACAAGGCGAGTAACATGGCGAGTGCCTTGGACCTATGACAAGGTGAGATCCCGCCTGCAAACGTGCAGCCAGCGTCACCGGTCGCATCGAAGAGTAAAAATAGCGCAGAGCGAAAAGAGGAGAGGGGAAAGGTGCAACATATCCAGAAAGGGCTGCTGTTATCTCTTTGTCTGCTGCTGGCGGCCTGTAGCAGCCGTTATGACGAGAGTCACGGCGGCAGCTGGCGCGGCTATAGCGAGACCGGTTATGCCAGCTATTATGCCGACCGCTATCACGGTAAAAAGACTGCCAGCGGCGAGCCCTATCGCAACAACCTCAATAGCGCTGCCCATATGGAATTGCCCTTTGGCGCCATGGTGCGGGTCACCAACCTCGCCAACGGCAAGAGCGTAGTGGTCAAGGTCAATGACCGCGGCGCCTTCAAAAACGGACGTATTATCGATCTCTCCAAATCGGCTTTTAGCTCCATCGGCAATATTCGTGACGGGATTATCAAGGTAAAGGTTGAGGTGCTGTAAATGGATGCATCAGAGGTATTCACTATTATTACCCTCAATGTATTTATGTCTGCGAATAAATGTTAATTATAACCAGCGACTGATTAAATTAAAAATAACCATGTATAAAAATACTTGTCAGTTAATGAGGTTTATATTTGGATGCTGATTAAATGATAGCAACACTTACTAAGTATTATTAGGTTTGAGGGGCATGGCATTTATTTTTCTTAAATTAATTAAGTAAGTATAAATCATAAAATGCCTACTTTTTTTCAGTAGCACTCACCAGTACATTAGAGTCGGAAGCTGCCTCTAATAAATGTGTCAAAAATAGTGTCCAGAATAAAAGCTGGAAAAGATAGTTATCTGTTGCCAAGTGCCTTGGCGGCGAGCTATATCTAGAGGTGCCAGGGGGCTGACTGTCCCTGAGAGGATATCTCTGCATTGTCAGAGGGTTACGCAGAGAAGCGTCTGGTCTCGTCAACCACAGCCAATAAGGTAAGCCATCATGTCTTCGCATCAACCTGCTGAAGATCTTGCTTCCTCCCGACCCGAGCTGGAGACCTTCTCTCTGGTGCTGGGCGGCCCGCTGTATCAGTTGTTAAATCGCGCCCATCTTGGCGATGTTACTTCCCATCTTCAATTACGCATTTTGGTGCTAAGCGGCATCTGCTGGTTACCTCTATTCGTGCTGAGTGCCTGGGAAGGTACCTTGTTTGGTAGCGGCGTTGCGGTTCCTTTTCTGCTGGATATTGAATCTCAAAGCCGATTTCTTGTCTGTGTCCCGCTGTTGATCTTTGCTGAGCTGATTGTACATCAGCGGATCCGCGGTATTCTGGCGCAGTTTTTAGAGCGGAGACTGATCCCCGATCATGCGTTGGCAAGCTTTCATCGCGCAATAAGCAATGCCATGGTTTGGCGCAACTCTGTGATCGCCGAATTACTCCTGCTGGTGCTTGTATTCTCCAGTGGCTATTTCGTTCGTACCCACACCTTCGTGCTGGATGCGTCGGCTTGGTATAGCTCACTGCGTAATGGCCAGGAAAGTTTCTCCTTTGCCGGTATCTGGTTTTTCTGGATCAGTATTCCCATTACCCAGTTCCTGATACTGCGCTGGTTTTATCGCATCTTTATCTGGAGTCGCTTGTTATGGCAGTTGTCACGCCTTCCTCTTGCTCTCATCCCAACTCATCCTGATCGCAACGCGGGGCTCGGTTTTCTGGGGGCGTCAGCCTATGCCTATTCCCCTTTGCTTACCGTATTTGGCGTCCAGTTTGCAGGTTATATATCCAATCGAATTTTGCATGATGGCGCGGTACTTACTGATTACAAGCCGGAAATCGCCTTGCTGGTTGCGGTCGGACTCGTCCTGGTTTTGGCACCATTAACTGTTTTTGCAGTCAAAATCATGCGAGCCAAACGTACAGGATTACGTGAATATGGTGCTCTTGCTGCCGAATATACGAGCGGTTTTGAGCGTCGCTGGTTGCATACCGTGGACAGGGATGGAGAAACCCTATTGGGCTCCGCTGATATCCAGTCCCTTGCGGATCTGGGTAACGCATATGCGGTGATCAAAGAGATCCGCCCGCTTCCCTTTAGTCGAGATACGATTATGCAGCTCGTCATGGCAACGCTCATTCCGTTCACGCCGCTGCTTTTCACGCTATTTTCGTTCGAGGTGATACTTGATCGCTTCATCGGTATTGTTTTCTAAGCTTGATGAGCATTCATGCTTCTGCCAAGCAGGAGGCTCGGTCTCTCATTTGTTCATTTTTATAAGAAGGAAGTGAGAATATACACATAAATATAAATTTAAAAAATAAGAATGTTTATCATTGCTTTTTATTATCTCGCGAGTTCTTAACTCTTCAACTGGCATTGTGCCAGACAAGTCATATCATGCCTGGCCCGCTCTAAAACGTGTTAAAGGGACGAGGTAATTTCAATCTATCGTGCCAGTGAGGTCGGCAATGGATTGCCGAAATAATGTGATGAACCCCGAAAGCCGATTAAAAATGTCACGCTATATCGGCTAATCATTTATGTTTAGCTTGATGTGGTATGACTTTTTCTCAATTCCTTATAAAGAAGCATGCGAGCGGAAACATATAGAGTTAGAGATAACAAGCATAAGGCACATGGAGATTGTGATGGAAAAATATGGAAAAATGTTGCTTTTTATCATGGCTGCACCGCTCTGGAGTATCGATTGTGCTGCTACCGATGAGGCGGTATCGGCTGATGAATTGGCAAAAAAGCTGGCAAATCCTGTTGCATCACTCATCAGTGTGCCTGTGCAGTATAACTATGATGAGTTAGGGGGCGTAAATACCGGGGCGAGTGTGAGTCGAGTGCTCATTCAGCCGGTGATCCCTTTTTCCCTCAATGATGACTGGAATCTGATCTCCCGGACTATTTTTCAAGGTGTGGAACAACATGGTTTTCAACAAGAGGTATTAAATACATCAGGGGCAGGCGATACCACCGCGAGTCAGTATTTCTCTCCTAAAAATCCTACCGAGGATGGTTGGATTTGGGGGGTTGGCCCTTAACCATCCCCTCATATGAGCGAGGCGTGGCGCGGCTTCTGAGGTATGATCGCCATCCTTGACCAGCTAATA
>NZ_JAPCJA010000074.1:0-17360 GCF_027707745.1 Aeromonas sp. QDB23 | reverse complement strand
AGCCGGCTGGAATGACGACTATCGGGCTCAGTTATTCTTTGGTTAAAATATCAACAAAGTGTGCTCCCGCCCTGGCCATCCTGTGACCAAGAATTTTCTCGGTTACCTGTGGCATAACGCGCTCTTCCGATAGGCGAGTACTCAACGTTCGACGCATGTCGTGCATACGCCAATACGGCAGCTCCAGTTTATCTCGCACACGCTCAGCTAGCTGGATGAGAGATGCGCTACTCAGTGACTGCGTTGGATTCACCGGCGAGCGACATACAGGTCCCCCCTTTAGCCGAGATCTCACGGCCGTTTCTTGCAACAACATCATCACCCTACTAGGAATAGGCCGACGTATTGGCGCCCCACATTTGGCACGAGCAGCGGGAACCGTCCAAATTTGCTCCTCCATATTGAACTCACTCCACTGTGCACCCAATGCCTCGCCGCTGCGACAGCCAAGCAGGATCACCAATTTGGCTGCCAATTTTAATCCGCGGCTGGCCCTGCTCTGTTCAAATGCAATCCAAATCTGAGCGAGTTCACGCATGGTCAACACACGAGTGCCTCTCTCAGGTTGAGAGCCCACATCTTCGGTGCGTAATTGCAGCACCGGGGAGCCGCCAATGAGATTACGCCGAATACAAAAACTCAGAATGGATTTTAACCTGCGCAATAAATGCCCTGCGTTTTTCGGCTTTTTCTTGCCAATCTTATCAAACCACTCCAGCCAGCTCGAAAACGGGATCTGTTCAACCGGAATACCAATAAACAGAGGTTCGAAATAGCGCTGCATGGTATGCTCATAGAGCATGACCGTACGGGGGCGCAGCTTGGGCAGATGGTGCTCACGAAAATGCTCGCAGCACTGTTTCAGTGTGACATCATGCTTCTGGTGGAGCTTATCCCAGAAAACTCTGGGATGTTCATTACGCTCAAGTGCACCACGGATTGCAGGGATCAACGCCCTGGCATCAGCGAGTTTAAGGTCGGGATAGCGTCCAATTTTGAGTCTCGCCGCTTTTCCTTGCCAGCGATAGCGATATTGCCACGAGATGGTGCCTCGCTCGGTGACCCGAGCTGACAATCCATCACGGTCTGACAATTCCGTCTTGCCAAAGTAGGGCTTACCATAGAGGGCTCGTAGCTTCGTATCAGTAAGTGGCATATGACTCTCCTGTGACTGGTCATCTGATTTTTCACTGACACATTAACGCGTCCTAACGTGTACACAGATATGTACCAAATTGGTCTGAAACGGACTGAATCAAGATCGGACAAAGTGAGACAATCTGAGATAACACTCCGTATAACGACTTGTTTTTCAAGCATATAGACACAATTCAGAACCACGAAATGAACCAGCAGACAAATCCTACCTTCTATTTCCACGATTACGAGACCTTCGGCATCAGCCCCGCCAAGGACAGACCGTCGCAGTTTGCCGGTATCCGTACCGATGCGGATTTCAACCTCATTGGCGAGCCGCTGGTGATTTATTGCAAGCCGCCGGCGGACTATCTACCGGATCCGGAGGCGTGCCTCATTACCGGTATCACGCCACAAAAGGCGATGAAGGATGGGCTGTGCGAAGCGGATTTCATTCGCCAGATCCATGAACAGTTCGCCACTCCGAATACCTGTGTGCTGGGCTACAACAGCATCCGCTTCGATGATGAAGTGACCCGCTACACCCTCTATCGCAACTTCTATGACCCCTATGCCTACAGCTGGCAAAACGGCAACTCCCGCTGGGATATCCTCGATATGCTGCGGGCCTGCTATGCCCTGCGGCCGGAGGGGATAGAGTGGGCCTTTGACGATGAGGGCAAGCCGAGTTTTAGGCTGGAGAAGCTGACGGTCGCCAACGGCGTGGCGCACGCCAATGCCCACGATGCGCTCTCGGACGTGCTGGCCACCATCGAGATGGCCAAGCTGGTAAAAAAAGCCCAACCCAAGCTGTTTGGTTACCTGTTTGAGCTGCGCAACAAGAACAAGGTGAAGGCGCTGATTGACGTGGTGACCATGAAGCCGCTGGTGCACGTTTCCGGCATGTTCTCCCCCTGGCAGGGGTGCGTGAGCTGGGTTTCGCCGCTCGCCTGGCATCCCACCAACCAGAATGCGGTGATCATGGTGGACCTCACCCGCGACCCTACCCCGCTTATCGAACTCAGCAGCGAGGAGATCCGCGAGCGGCTCTACACCAAGAAAGAGGAGCTGGGGGATCTGGCGGGTATTCCGGTCAAACTGGTGCACATCAACAAGTGCCCGGTGCTGGCACCGGCCGCCACCCTGACACCGGAGCGGGCCGATGAGCTGGGCATCGATCGGGAGCAGTGCCGCAAGAGCCTGGATCTGCTGCGCGCCCACCCCGAGGTGCGGGAAAAACTGGTGGAGGTGTTCAATCAGGAGTTTGCCGGCAGCAATGACAGCGACCCCGATACCCAGCTCTACGCCGGATTCTTTGGCCACGGCGACAAGTCCACAATGGATCTGGTGCGCGCCACCCCCGCGGATCTGCTGGGTGAGCGGGAATTTGCCTTTACCGATCCGCGGCTGCCGGAGATGCTGTTTCGCTACCGCGCCCGCAACTGGCCACACACCTTGAGCGAAGCGGAGCAGAAGCGCTGGCGCCTGCACTGCAGCGACTACTTCAGCCGCCGTCTGCCGGACTATGTGCCCCGTCTCGAGGCGCTGGCAGAGCAGAACCAGAGTAACGAACGGAACTTTGCGATTCTCAAGAGTCTCTATCGCTATCTGGAAGATTTATGAGTTGTGAGTAGTTTCACAATAAATCCTTCCCGCCCATCCCCTTCTTCAGGTCATAATGACGAAGGGGATTTCCCCAAAAACCAATATCTTGCAACACTCAGGGCGAATGTCCCAAACGCAAGAGATCTGTTTGGCCGAACGGAAGCCATTTGCTGATGCCTCGTCACCACGCATTGCTCGGATTACTGACCCTGCTGCCGCTGGTAGCAAACGCCGCATACCGGTTCGATGTGCCGGACTATCTTGCTCGCCTGCCGGAGCAGACCTATCGCATCGTCGAACACAACTTCAGCACCCTCTACCAGCAGACTGACTTCACTCCCCAGATCACCAACAGCTACTTCAACGGTTCCCATCTCTACAAGTTTGTCGGGGTGCCGCTGGCCATCAGTGCCCAGTCAGGTTTTCAGCTGGAAGTATTTGGTCAGGCCTATAACCGTGCGTCACAGGCGTATACACACCTGAGCGAGGATATGTCCCTCTATCGGGTGATGCGAGTCGATCTGATGGGGAACCCCAATGATCAGCTGGCCATCGGCTTCGGTCTGGGGGTTCCTCTCACCCCATTGCTGACCCTCAAGGCGATCGCCTCCGGCAGCGACATCCCGGGCTATGGCTCCGCCAAATACGCCATCGGCTTTGAGTGGCGTTACTAACGCTAGTGATTGAAAACAATTCAGGCTCCGTGATGGAGCCTGAATTGTTTGTAGTGACGCAGTGATCAGGTGTAGTGGATCACCCGCCCCTCGCCCCCTTGCAGGGTCACGGCCGTGCCGACAGCCTGCCCGTGCCAAAAATCGGCTCCCCCTTCCGGCAGCAGAAACTCCTGTGGTTGCCCCTCCCAGTTGAACAGGCAGAGCAGAGTGCCTCCCTCTGGCAGGCTTACTTCGCCGCAAGCAAAGTCCATCGACTCGAAACGGGCAGAGGGTGCCCGGGCCGCGCAGAGCTCCAGCAGCTTGTGCAGTTGCACCGCCTGTACCTCGTCAAGATCCTGCAGCCTGTCCCCGGCCAGCATCATGCCGCCGCTCGCCACCAGCGCAGCCAGATGGAAGCGGTATTCAGCCTTGCTGGCCTGCTGGCTCGGCAGATCCCGCAGACAGATGCAGTCGGGGTCGAGGGCCCAGAGCTTGTCGTTCTGCCAGGCGCGGCAGAAGGCCTCGCGGGCAATCTGGCGATAGCGGTGGCCGTTGCGCTCCACATCGTCACTCACCCGCATACCGTGCACCAGCCCAAGGCTTGGCCAGATAGGGGCGTTGCAACCGAGCAGGAAAGCACCTTCACCTGCACCACGCAGGATGGCCGCCATGCCGCGCCGATAGGCTTCAACCCGGGTGGCGGCCGGATCGTGGAATCGACCACCATGGATAGCGCCCCAGAAGTTGGCATCGAGCTTGAAGTAGTGGATGTCCCACTGCTCGCGCAGGGTACGGAACACCCGCTCGAGGTGCGCCTGCACCTCGGGGTGGGTGCCATCCAGCACATACCAGGGGGTGCAGCGCCAACCGCCATAGGTGACCCGCTCGGAGGGGAGCGGCAGGCCGTCATCCCCCTTCACAAACCAGTCGGGGTGATCCTGAAATACCTGCGAACCGGGCTCGGCAATAAAGGGAGCGACCCAGAGAGCGGGCTCACAGCCAGCCTGTTTGATCTCCGCAGCCAGTGATGCCACCCCCTGTTCAAACTTGGCCGACGGGGTGAGCCAGTCGCCCATTTTGGCCTGATAGCCGTCGTCGATCTGCACATAACGCAGGGCAGGGAAGCGCTTGGCACGCACCTGCAGGTTTTCACAAATATCGGCGGCACTGACATCCGCGTAGTAGTGATACCAGGAGCACCAGCCGCTCGGACGATCACTCACCTTGCCGATCAGTGAGCCGTGCTCGGCCTCGATCAGCTGTGCGAGTTCGGCCAGCAGATCTTCTCGCTCCGCCCCTTCAAGGCAGATCAGCGCCTCGCTCTGCCAGTGCTCACCAGCCGCGAGTTCCCGCCCTTCGCAGTTCATCAGGATCTGCAAGCGACCATCAGGATAGAGACGAAACTCCCCACCAAAACGGTGGCAGCTGGCAAAGGCGAGCAGCAGCCACCCCTTGTTATGCTCCACCAGCAGCAGGTTGTGAATAGTGTGGTAGCCGTTGTCATCGGTGATGCGATAGACGCTGGCATCGGGGCAACGGCCGACATGTTGCGGTGATTGCCAGCTACCCATGGTCTGGGCCAGCATCTGGAATCCTTCGCCATAGATGGCGCTCTCCACCGGCAGGCCAAGCTTGCCGTCAAACAGCACCCAGTGGTCAACCGGGGTGGCATCAGCGCCGGTGTTGTCGAGTCGCACCCGGCACAGAGGCCCTACCCACTGACGGGTTTGCAGCAGATGGGGGGGCAATGCGTTATCGTTCGCCAACTGGCGAACTCGGGACAAGAGGGATGTCATCACTACTCCTTGTAGTTCGAAAAAGGGTTCTATCAGACGATGTTCAAAAGATTGTTCAACCGATCATCGCCATACAAATCAGCTTCAAATGAACTGATTTCAGTTGTTATTGTTTTAATGCCGCGACCCGGCCTCTCTGGTAAACTGCGATTTTTCTTCCCAGTCGATGAGGCTCACGTGATCGCGCAACGCGCCTTGCTTTACCTTCGTGACTTTATGGTCATCGTCGCCTGCCTGCTGGCAGGCAAAACCGTGGCAGCCATCCTGCCCTTCGCCTTTCCCGGCAGCATCATCGGCATGCTGCTGCTGTTTGTGCTGCTCTCCCTGCAACTGATCAAGCTGCACTGGGTCGAGCTGGGCGCTGGCTTGCTGCTGCGCCACATGGGCGTTTTGTTCGTGCCGGTTGCAGTCGGGCTGGTGGCCTGGCTTGAGCCCCTGCGCCAATCCTTCGGCGTCATCATGCTCTGCATCGTGCTCGGGATCGTGCTGATCCTCGCCACCGTCGGTCGGCTCTACCAGAGGATGAACAAATGATCTTCTGGCTCGCCATTCCCTTAACGCTCGCGCTCTATTTCGCCACCCGAGCCCTCTATCGCCGCCTGCCCTGGCCCATCATCAATCCGGTGCTGGTGCCGACCGCGGTGATCATCGGCCTGCTACTCTGGCTCGATCTGCCCCTTGAGCAGTACGAGCACGGCAGCAGCCCCATTACCATGCTGCTGGAACCCGCAGTAGTGGCACTGGCGCTGCCGCTCTATCAACAGGCGCGCCAGATCCAGGCCAAGCTCAAGCCCATCCTAATCTGTACCCTCGCCTCCGTCTTGATCTCGGTGTGCACAACCCTGCTGATCGGTCATTTTATGGGCACAGATCCGGCACTGCTCGCTTCGCTTGCCACCAAATCGATCACCACCCCGCTCGCCATGAGCGTCAGCCAGTCCATCGGCGGCATTCCCGCCATCGCCGCCGCCGTGGTGGTGGTAGTGGGAATTGTCGGCGCCCTGATCGGCTATCCGCTGCTCAAACTGCTGAAAGTGACCGATCCGGAAGCGCAAGGGCTCGCCATGGGGGCCTGTGCCCACGCCATCGGCACCGCCACCTCCGCCGAGAAGGGGATCACCCAGGGGGCCTTTGCATCGCTCGCCATGGTGGTGTGCGGCATCCTCACCGCTGCCGTCGCCCCGCTGCTGTTTGCCATCTATCACTGGCTGATCTGATCACCCTATTGACCACCGATTGAGCACCCCGACAGGCCTTCTGGCCTCTCGGGGTGCGACCTGCCGCACAATTTGCACAAGACAAACGTTTCCATTACCATCCCCCTCCGTTTGCCCGTCAGGGCGTGAGCCTGCTCACACATTTACCCGAGCTTGCTCCCTACAATGGCCGCCCAATTGGCCTTTGAGGACACACTATGCATCCCCGTTTTGCCAAGCCATTCGATACCCTCTCTGCCCCGCTCAAAGCAGCCGTGCAGCCCATGCTGGATAGTGCCGACTTCAACGCCCGCTTCACGCCGGAGCAAGTCGCCACCCTGAAAGCCGCCACAGGTCTCGATGATCGCGCCCTGCGCCTCGCCCTGTTGCCGCTGGCCGCTGCCTGCTCGGTGGCGCCCATCTCCAAATTTTACGTCGGTGCCATCGCCTGCGGCCTGAGTGGCAGCTGGTACTTCGGCGCCAATATGGAGTTTGCGGGGCAAGGTCTGTTCCACTCGGTCCACGCCGAGCAGTCCGCCATCTCCAACGCCTGGCTGGGCGGCGAGACCGGTATCAGCGAGATCACCGTCAACTACACCCCCTGCGGCCACTGCCGTCAGTTTATGAACGAGCTGAGCACTGCCAAGATCCTGAAAGTCTCACTGCCGGATGACTTGAGCGCCCTGCAATCTTTCCTGCCCCACTCGTTTGGCCCGGCGGATCTCGACATCACCGATGCGCTGATGAGCCCGCAGGATCACGCCGAGCTTCAGCTTCAAAGCGAAGACCCGCTCTGGCAAGCCGCGCTGGCCGCCGCCCGTCAAAGCTATGCCCCCTACAGCCAGGGCTATGCCGCGGTAGCACTGAAGTTTGCCGATGGCCGCATCTTCTCGGGTCGCTACGCCGAGAACGCCGCCTTCAACCCCAGCCTGCCGCCGATGCAGATGGCCTGCGCCCATGCGGTGCTTAACGGCGAAGATCTCGCCACCATCCGCCGCGCGGTGCTGCTGGAGAACAAAAACGGCCAGATCAGCCAGCGTGACTCCGCCCAGTCCACCCTCAAGGCACTGGGCTCAGTCGAGCTGGAATATCAGGCGGTCTGACCCCAGCTTTACTTCGATAAACGAAAGCCCCCGCACCTTGGTGCGGGGGCTTTTTTACTTGGCCATTTAACCGGGAACGGCCCTTGTTCTTCACGGTTTGGCGCGGTTGATCACCCCGTCAAACCGGTTATTGATCAGACCGGTTTCAGCCGCGCGGTAAAGTGGCGCAGCAGCGGTGGCTCGTAGTCAAAGGTGAGCCCGCGAATGTCGCTGGCCCGCGCTTTCACCGCGATCAAGCAGTCGGCAACATAGTCCATGTGATCCCGGGTGTAGACCCGGCGTGGAATGGTGAGGCGCAACAGCTCAAAGTCCGCCGCCTCCTGCTTGCCGGTGACGGGATCACGCCCCAGCAGCAGGGAGCCAATCTCCACCCCGCGCACGCCCCCTTCCAGATAGAGCTCGCAGGCGAGCGCATGGGCCGGGAACTGCTCGGCCGGAATATGGGGCAGCAGCTTCTTGGCATCGACAAAGACCGCATGGCCGCCGGTGGGGGTCTGGATGGGGATCCCCGCCTCGGCCAACCGCTCACCGAGATAAGCCACCTGACTGATGCGGTAGGTGAGATACTCCTCATCCATCCCTTCGCGCAGGCCGATGGCAAGCGCAGCCATGTCCCGTCCGGCGAGGCCACCGTAGGTGACGAACCCCTCCATCGCCACGCAGCGCACCTGCACCGCGCGGAACAGGTCGAGATCCTCTTTAAAGCAACACAACCCGCCGATATTGACCAACCCGTCCTTCTTGGCCGACATGGTGAAGATGTCCCCCAGCGCAAACATCTGGCGCACTATCTCCTTGATGCTGTGCTTGGCATAGGCCGGGTCCCGCTCCTTGATAAACCAGGCGTTCTCGGCGAAGCGGGCAGCATCGATCACCACCGGAATATGGTGGCGACGGGCCAGCTCAGAGACTGCCTGCATATTCGCCATGGAGACCGGCTGACCACCGGCGCTGTTGCAGGTCACCGTGATGATGACACCGGCCACGTTGTCGGCCCCCAGGGTTTCGATGGTGTCGCTCAGGCGACCGAGATCAAAATCCCCCTTCCACGCATAAGGAGCCGTGGTGTCGAGGGCTTTCGGGGTGAGCAGGTTGATGGCCCGCGCGCCAGCCAACTCCACATGGGCCTTGGTGGTGTCGAAGTGATAGTTGGAGATAAAGACCGGCGCCTTGCCCTTGCAGCGTTTGACCAGCTCGGGGAAGAGGATCTGCTCCGCCCCGCGCCCCTGGTGGGTGGGCATCACATGCTGGTAGCCAAAGATCTCGCGCACCGCGCGCTCCAGCTCGACGAAGTTGCGGCTGCCCGCATAGGCCTCATCCCCCATCATGATACCGGCCCACTGGCGATCGGACATGGCACCGGTGCCGCTGTCGGTCAGCAGATCGATATAGACATCTTCGGCCAGCAGCAGGAAGGGGTTCCAGCCAGCGGCCTCAAGGGCGGCGCGGCGCTCGGCGCCAGTGGTCTGTTTGATGGGTTCGACCATCTTGATACGAAACGGCTCGGGTATACGACGCATAAAAGACTCCTCACCGGCGTAAGGCCAGCGTGTTTAAATCAGGGATTGGCAAAGAGGCCGGGGCGATCAGGGTCGTCCGGCTGACAAATTCAAACGGCGGGTGCCGCCAATCAGCGGTGAGGAAAATCGAAGGTGAGAATGGGATCCCGGGTATACCAGTGGGCGAGCAGGCAAGCTGCCCGGGGCGTAGCTGTCATGATTGGCATCACTCCCCTCCATATCGGTTGTAAACAGTCGGTGGCCAATAAGATCCATTGATGGGTGCTGCCAGCGGGCAGCCTCGCCACGTTAGCGGTAGGTTAATTGGCAAACAAGGGGCGCACCGACGGGCTGTGCGCCCGCTCACAAAGTGCGCACTCACTCGACCCGACGCGATTCTCGATGATCCACGAGGCGCCCCGCTTCGTTAAGCTGTTATCCCGTTGAATTGACCCCGTTCACGCTACCTCGTTGCCCACAGCTGGAAGACCCATGCATCGCAAACCCCATCTGCCCGAAAAGATCTGCCCCGTCTGCCAGCGCCCCTTCAGCTGGCGGCGCAAGTGGGCACGCAGTTGGGAGGCGGTTCGCTACTACAGCGAGCGCTGTCGCCACGCTCGTCACAGCAGGCAGCAACATAATGGGGAGCCAGTCTGATGGAGCTGCGCCTGATTCTCGGCGATCAGCTGAACGCCGCTCACAGCTGGTTTCGCACCCCGGATCCAGCGGTCTGTTATCTGATGGCAGAGCTTCGCCAGGAGACCGACTACTGCCGCCACCATCGCCAGAAGGTGCTGGCCTTCTTTGCCGCCATGCGCGCCTTCGCAGCGGCACTCACCCAAGCGGGCCACCGCGTCTGTTACCTGACCCTCGATGAGAGCGCCCGCTGGCCCGATTTGCCCGGCTTGCTGGCAGCTCAGCTCGAAGCACATCAGGCCGACAGCTTTGCCTGGCAGGGCCCGGACGAGTGGCGCCTCGCCAGCCAGTTGAAAAGCTGGGCGGCGGGCCTTGCCATCCCTGCTACCGAGGTGGAGAGCGAACATTTTCTCACCCCCCGCGATGGCTGGCAGCGCTATCCCCACAGCAGGATGGAGTTCTTCTACCGCGCCCTGCGAAAGCAATACAGGGTGCTGCTCGATGAGCGCGGCCAACCCCTTGGCGGGCGCTGGAATTTTGATGACGAGAATCGCGCCAAACTGCCGGCGAGCCAGCCGATCCCGACGCCCCTCACCTTTGCCAACGAGGTGAGCGAGATTGACGCCATGCTGACCCGCCACGGGGTCAGCACCATCGGCGAGGCGGATGCCAGCGCCCTACCATGGCCCATCACAAGGCGCCTGAGCCGCGAGCTACTGGCCCATTTTCTGGCACACTGCCTGCCGCACTTTGGCCGCTATCAGGATGCCCCGAGCGAGCGGGGCTGGAGCCTGTTTCACAGCCGCTTGTCGTTTTCCCTCAACAGCAAGATGCTTCATCCGCTTGAGGTGATCCGCGCCGCCGAATCCCACTGGCAGGCCAATCAGGCCACCATCACCCTGGCACAGGTGGAGGGCTTTATTCGCCAGATCCTCGGCTGGCGCGAGTTTGTCCGCGCCCTTTACTGGGAAAAGATGCCCGACTACAAGCAGACCAATTTTCTCGAGGCCGACCGGCCGCTGCCCGGCTTTTTCTGGAATGGAGAAACCAGGATGGCCTGCGTGCGCCACGCCATAAATCAATCACTTGAGCACGGTTACGCCCACCATATCCAGCGGCTGATGGTGACCGGCAACTTTACCCTGCTGGCGGGGATCGATCCTGACGAGGTGGATGCCTGGTATCTCGGCATCTATGTGGATGCCATCGAATGGGTGGAGCTACCCAACACCCGCGGCATGAGCCAGTTTGCCGACGGCGGCCTGATGGGCAGCAAGCCCTACGCCAGCAGCGGCGCTTATCTCGAGCGGATGGGCCACTACTGCAAGGGGTGCCACTATCAGGTCAAAGCCCGCCACGGCGACGGAAGTTGCCCCTTCAACAGCCTCTACTGGCACTTTCTCTGGCGCAATCGGGACAAACTTGGCGGCAATCCCCGCCTCGCCCTCCCCTATGCCAACTGGGATGGCCAAGCCGCAGCGCAGCAGCAGTCCATTCTGGCGACGGCGGAGCAGTACCTGATCCAGCTGGAGCAGTTGTAAGCGGGCCATGCCCCCTGACACATGCCCCTGACAACAGCACAGTGCTTTACGCTGGCAATCAGACGCGTTATCGCACCAAACACCAGCTTGTGACAGGCAAGCAGACGGAGATCCCAATCCTGCGCAGAGCGGTTGAATATCCTGTGGCGGCTGATTATGGTGGTGGCCACATCAGGAGATCAGTCAAGGAAAGACGATATGGAGATAGTGGTTCTCGGTGGCGGCGTGATCGGGGTAACCAGCGCCTGGTATCTGGCCAAAGCGGGTCACAAGGTGACCTTGCTGGAGCGGCAGGGTGGCGTCGCCCTTGAAACCAGCCATGCCAACGCCGGGCAGATATCCCCGGGTTATGCGGCCCCTTGGGCAGCCCCCGGCATCCCGCTCAAGGCCGCCAAGTGGATGCTGCAAAAGCATGCTCCCTTCACCGTGCGCCCCACTGCCGACCCTTTCCAGCTGCGCTGGATGCTCAGAATGCTCGCCAACTGCACCCCGACCGCCTATGCCACCAACAAGGGACGCATGGTGCGTCTGGCCGAATACAGCCGCGACTGCATGAAGCTGCTGCGCGACGAGCTGAGCATCGATTACGAAGGGCGCCAGCTCGGCACCCTGCAGCTGTTTCGCAGCCAATCCCAGCTCGATGCCAGCAAACGCGACATCGAGGTGCTGGAGGAGTATGGCGTCCCCTACCAGTCGCTCGATGCCAGCGGCTGCGAAGCGGCAGAGCCTGGGCTGGCGCGGGTGCGCGGCAAAATCGTTGGCGGCTTGCGTATGCCCGGCGACGAGACTGGCGACTGCTTCCGCTTCACCAAGGCCCTTGCCCTTGAAGCAGAGAAGCTCGGGGTCAAGTTCGTCTCCAACTGCGATATCGACGAGATTGAGGTTGCCCGGAGCCGCGCCGTGGCGGTGCGGGCGGGCGAGCAGCGCTATCGCGCCGATGCCATCGTCTGTGCGCTGGGCAGCTATGCCACCGGCTTTTTACGGCCGCTGCTGCGCCCGCTCGGGCTGGAGCTGCCGGTCTATCCGGTCAAGGGCTACTCCCTCACTCTGCCGATGATCAACGCCGAGGCGGCGCCGCGCAGTACCGTGCTCGACGAGACCTACAAGGTGGCCATCACCCGTTTCGATGAGCGGATCCGGGTCGGCGGCATGGCGGAGCTGTCAGGCTACAACCTAGCCCTCAACCCCAGACGCCACGACACTCTGGCGATGGTGGTGGGGGATCTCTTCCCCGAAGGGGGCGATATCAGCAAGGCCGAATTCTGGACCGGCCTGCGCCCCATGACGCCGGACGGCACCCCGCTGGTAGGGCCGAGCCCCATTCCCGGCCTCTGGCTCAACACCGGCCACGGCACGCTGGGCTGGACCATGGCTGCCGGTTCGGGTCAGCTTCTGTGCGATCTCATCAGCGGCAGCGAGCCTGCCATCAGCGACGAGGGGCTGACTCTGGCCCGTTACGGCTAAGCGCCCACGCTGTCGGGCTGTTTCAACCGCTTTATTGACAGGCCACCGCCATAACCGGTGGCCTTTTCGTCTGATGTTGACCTTCTCCCTGCCCACCTGCCCGGGCGGTACTCTCCCTGCCGGTTAATGCAGCAAATGGCATAGAATATTGCGCAATTCGACTTGCGCCCGCCGCCACAATCCGTAATGTGGATAGACGCATTTTTCGCAGCGCATATTTTTTAAATGGCCTGTAAACCGCTTGTAAACAGGCGTCGCCAGACAAGGGGTTACGGGTGTCACCGCGAGTTTCTTTAGCAGCAATCCAGGGTAGGACAATATGAAAAAAGTAGGTTTGGTCGGTTGGCGTGGCATGGTGGGATCGGTTCTGATGAGCCGGATGCAGGAAGAGCAGGATTTCGCCCATATTCAACCCACATTCTTCACCACCTCCCAGGCCGGTGAGGCCGCACCCAACTTCGGCGTCGATGCCGGTACCCTGCAAGACGCCTTCGATATCGAGGCGCTGGCCAAGCAGGATATCATCATCACCGCCCAAGGCGGCGACTACACCAAGGATGTCTATCCGCGCCTGAAAGCCGCTGGCTGGCAGGGTTACTGGATTGACGCCGCCTCCTCCCTGCGGATGGAGAAGGACGCCGTCATCATTCTGGATCCGGTCAACGGCGACGTGATTGAGCAGGCCCTGAACGATGGCATCAAGACCTTCGTGGGCGGCAACTGCACCGTCAGCCTGATGCTGCTGGCCCTCGGCGGCCTGTTCAAGGCCGATCTGGTGGAGTGGGTCAGTGTCGCCACCTATCAGGCGGCCTCCGGTGGCGGTGCCCGTCATATGCGCGAGCTGGTTACCCAGATGGGGATGCTGCGTGACGAAGTGGCGGTCGAGCTTGCAGACCCTGCCTCCGCCATCCTCGATATCGAGCGCAAGATCACCGAGAAGACCCGCTCCGGCACCCTGCCGGTGGACAACTTCGGCGTGCCGCTGGCCGGTGGCCTTATCCCCTGGATCGACACCAAGCTCGACAACGGCCAGAGCCGTGAAGAGTGGAAGGGTCAGGCCGAGACCAACAAGATCCTGGGTATCGAAAACGCCGTCATTCCGGTGGATGGTCTGTGTGTGCGGATCGGCGCCCTGCGCTGCCACAGCCAGGCGTTCACCATCAAGCTGAAGAAGGATGTGCCGCTGGCGGAGATCGAATCCCTGCTGGCTGCCCACAACGACTGGGTGAAAGTGATCCCCAACGATCGCGACATCACCGCCCGCGAGCTGACGCCGGCCGCCGTCACCGGCACCCTCAGCATTCCGGTTGGCCGTCTGCGCAAGCTCAATATGGGCCCGGAGTATCTGGCTGCCTTTACCGTGGGTGACCAACTGCTGTGGGGTGCCGCCGAGCCGCTGCGCCGCATGTTGCGTATCCTGCTGGCGCGCTAATCCGCCACAGCAGCAGAAACAACAAGGGCGGGGAGTCACACTCCCCGCCCTTTTTCATTGTCAGTTTTCGTGCCCCGTTTAGCGGGTTCACGGCCTTGCTCTCACGTATGTGTTCACTTAAGCAGGATACGCTGACAACCGCTGTAGATCTCAGCCCGACCGGGGCGGCAAAAGCCCACCAGCGTCAGCCCTGTCTGCTCGGCCCGCTCGACTGCCAATTCAGTTGCGGCGGAGATGGCGAGCAGGATCTCCACCCCGGCGCTGGCGCACTTTTGCACCATCTCGAAGCTGGCGCGGCTGGTCACCAGAATGGCGCCGTCACGGCGGCCAGTGCGGCACAGATGGCCCACCAGCTTATCCAGCGCGATATGGCGCCCCACATCCTCGCGAATGGCGAGAATATTGCCCGCACTATCCAGATGCACCGCCGCATGGGTGGCGCCGGTGCGCTGACCCAATAGCTGGAGCGGGCGCAGCGCGCTCAGCACCTTGTCGATATGGCCCACGTCCAGACGCTGGCTGTCGGGCAGCACTGGCTGGGTGCGGATCACCTGCTCCAGACTCTCGCTGCCACAGATGCCGCAACCGGTGCGGCCCGCCATGGTGCGCCGCTTCTCTTTGAGGCGATGGACGCAGCGATTGGCCAACGTAATGTGCAGCTCAATCCCCTGACAGCCGTCAACCTGCTCGATGTCGTGGATATCGAGCAGGCTGTCGATGATCCCCTCGGATAGCGAAAACCCGATCGCGAAATCCTCGAGATCGGAGGCCGAACACATCATCACGCTGTGGGCGATACCGTTATAGACCAGCGCCACCGGCGTCTCGGAGGGCAGCGCCATCTCGCTGTCGCAGGTCAGTGTATCGGCACGGTAGTGCACCACCTCGCGGTGGATGGCGCAGCGGGCCAGTTCGTTCTGTTCGTTCTGTTTTCTCAGCTCGCTAAGCTCATCACGCGCCTCAAGCTCAAGTAGCTCTCTCATGGTGCGACCCCGTCAATGATCTCGGGATCCCGGGCCGAAATGCCGAGCCGCTTCATTTTCGACAGCAAGGTGGTGCGCTTCATGCCAAGGCGGTTGGCCGCCCCCCGCTCGCCAGCGACGATGCCGTTGCAGTCGCGCAGGGCGGCGATGATCGCCTCGCGCTCATCAATCGGCCCCTCCTCGACAAAGAGCGGAGAAGCGGGCTCGTCATAAACCAGGGTCTCAATCTTGTGGTAGCCCTTGAGCGGCATCAGCTCATCCGGCGAGAGGTTGAGCACATGGCCACGAGTCATCACCACGGCGCGCTCGATGACGTTCTCCAGCTCGCGAATATTGCCATACCAGGGCAGTGACACCAGCATCTTCATGGCATCGGCGGGGATCGAGGTGATGGTGCGGCGCATCCGCTTGGCGATCTTTTTGATAAAGAAATTGACCAGCAGCGGAATGTCCTCGCGCCGCTCCCGCAGCGGCGGCAGCTCGATGGGAAAGACGTTGAGGCGGTAGTAGAGGTCGCTTCTGAAACGCTTGTTCTTGACCATGGAGAGCAGATCGCAGTTGGTGGCGGCCACCAGTCGCACATCCACCGCGATGGGG
This sequence comes from Aeromonas sp. QDB23, assembly GCF_027707745.1. Classification (NCBI taxonomy): domain Bacteria; kingdom Pseudomonadati; phylum Pseudomonadota; class Gammaproteobacteria; order Aeromonadales; family Aeromonadaceae; genus Aeromonas; species Aeromonas sp. QDB23. The sequence continues at coordinate 1,718 of NZ_JAPCJA010000074.1, read as the reverse complement.
TTGCTGTTGCCCACCCGCTCCAGCTCGTGCTCCTGCAATACCCGCAAGAGTTTCGGCTGCAGATCCAGCGGCATATCCCCCACTTCGTCGAGGAACAGGGTGCCCTTGTGGGCGCGCTCGAAGCGGCCGATACGCTGGGTCAGGGCGCCGGTAAAGGCCCCCTTCTCGTGGCCGAACAGATCGCTCTCGATAAGGCCGGTGGGGATGGCGGCGCAGTTCACCTTCACCATCTCGTGATCGTGGCGGGCACTCAGGGCGTGAATGGCCTGGGCGATCAGCTCCTTGCCGGTGCCGGTCTCGCCGAGGATCAGCACGGTACTGTCGCTCTCGGCCACCAGCCGCACCTTCTCCAGCACGCTCTCCATCACCGCGCTCTGGTAGATGATATGGGGGAACTCCCCCTGCATCTGCGGCTCGTTGATGCGAATGGTCTTCTCTTTGGCACCGTTGGTGTTGGTGATCTCCTGCTGCGCCTGCACGTTGTTCATGGCAATCGCCGTGCGCGCCGCCACCTGCTCCAGCAGGGAGATATCGATATCGGCAAAGAAGTCAGCATGGGGGTGCGAGAGGATCAACACCCCCAGCAGGTTGCCCCGATAGCGCAGCGGCAAAACGCAGGAGCTGTCGGCCTCGAGCGGCAGGATCTGGGAGGTAAAGCGGCAGCGACTGCTGCAGCCGTTACCGTGCTCGCGATAGACGAAAAACGGCTCGCTGTGACCAAGGGCCCCCTGCAGGCACTTCTTCTCGAAACAGGAGTGATCGATGATGCCCGGCTCGTCGCTCTGATGCTGATTGACCAGATAGCTCTTGAAGCTGTCGGAGGTGGCGTTGTACTCCGCCAGACACAAGCTGCTGATACCGAAGTGGTGCTGCAGGATGGCAAACAGACTCTTGGGCAGCTCGGCGATGCGCACCAGTTTGATCACCGCATTAGTCACATCCACCAGAATTTTGCAGCTGTCGCGCTCAAGGCGCAGGGAGTTGGCCTGCTCCAGGGTACGCTCCTTGTCGAGCACGTTCTCCAGCGCAATGGCGATAATGGCCGCCAGCTGGGTCAGCTTGGCGAGTGTCTCCATGGTGAAGCTGTCAAGCTGGGTGTTGATAAACTCGACCCCGCCAAGGTGGCTGCGGGCGGTGGTGATGGGGAGCTGGCAGTAGGAGCGCAGCCCCGCGTAGATCCCTTCGCGCTCCAGTGCCGGGCAGCGATTCTCAAAGCGGGCGGCAGCGAGAATGATGGCCTGTTCCGGGGTTTCTTTGGTAGGACGGGGGGAGACGTGCAGCTCTGCCTTGGGGCAGACCAGATGCTTTGGGCCGATCGCGCCCATGAAATAGACGATGGCCTCCTCGTCCGCACCCATATTGAGGATCAGGTTGACCCGGGTCACGCCGCCAAAACAGGCATCGATCTTGTTGAGTTTTTTTATAAAGTCGTCGAGGGTGACTGCCGACAGCAGGGTTTTGGACAGAGAAAGAAAACCGTCGTCCCAGATGGGGGAGATTTCGTCCAGAGTAATGGCACTCACATTTAGCATTCTGGCCTCACGTTACCGCTATGCAGGCAAGACATCAGCAAAGACGGGGAGCTCCGTCAGATGTCACAATAAAAAAACGTAGTCCATTAACGTTTAATCATAAAAATCAACCTGATTACCCATGACCCTCAGCCAGCTTCAAGAGCCGATATGGCATTGGAGGGCTTGCCACGACAGCATGCCCTA